>JAKBCG010000003.1 GCA_021808035.1 Pseudomonadota bacterium | reverse complement strand
CATCGGCGACCGAGCCGTTCAGATCCGGCTTGGTGCCCGACACCGCGCCGATGCCGACCGAGATCGTCGCCGAGAGCGTCTTGTCGCCGCTCGAGAACGTCTGCTGGCTCACGCGCTTCACGAGGTTGTCCGCCCAGGCCTCGACGTCGCGCGGGGTGCCCCGTTCGAGCAGCACCAGCACCCCGTCGATCCCGAAGCGGCCGCACAGGTCGGTCGTGGTGAGCTGCGCGCGCAGCAGATCCGCGAGCTGCGCGAGGAGGTCCTCGCCCGCGAGGACGCCGACCGCCTTCTGCAGCGTGTCGAAGCGGTCGAACCCGACGAGCGCGACCTCGCGCACGCCGCCCTTGACCGGCTGCGCACAGCGATCGCGCAGCGCCGTGACGAAGTGGCGCAGCTGCAGGAAGCCGGTCGCCGCGTCGTTCTTGACCGCGTCCTGCAGCTGGTTCTCGATCCCGGACGCCTCGTTGCGCCGCGCCGGAATGCACAGGCGGATCGCCGGCTCGCCGTCCTGCTCGACCCGGGTCAGGATGAGCTCGAGCGGCAACGCGGATCCGTCGGACAGGAGCGCCTGAACCTTCAGCGCGTGGTCCGACCATTTGCCCTGGAGGCAGGCGACCAGCGCGCCCTTCAGGGCGACGTGCGTGTCCTGCTCGAACAGATCCATCAGCGGCTGGCCGGCCAGCCCGTCCTCGCCCGAATAGCCGAACAACTCGAGCCAGGCGCGATTCACCTCGACGACGATGCCCTCCTGCACGAGGCAGATCGCGTCCGCGGAGCCTTGCAGGAAGTTCTGCAGCTGCTCGCGGTATTCGCGCGCGGTCGACAGCGTCTTGTCGAGCGCCCGCTCCAGGCGGTGCGCGTGCAGTTCACGGCTCGCGACCGCCTGCAGGCGGTCGCGGTTCTCGAGCGAGACGACGTCGCGCGCGCCGAGCGCCATCGCCGCCGCGATCTGCGCCTCGTCGACGTGGTCGCGGACGATCAGGACAGGCAGCGTCGGCGCGCCCTGGACCAGGAGCCGCATCGTCCCCGCGAGGTCGAACGACGGATCCTCGATGAAGATCACCACCAGCTCCGGATCCAACTGCGTCAACGCGTCGGCAAGATCGGCGGTGTCCGCCAAGCCGGTGCAGTGCACCGGGTGGCCGGCGTTGCGCAGGGAACTGTTGATCGCTTCGACGTGGTCCTGGGATCGCGAGATCACGATCAACGGGACGGCTCCCAGTTCGCTCACGGCCGGCGCTCCTCGTCGTTCATGTCACGGAAGTCTAGCATCGGCCCTGCCCGCGAATGCGCGAACGGCGTCTCGCGACCGAGGATGCGGCGCGGGTGGCTCCGGCCGCCGGATGCGGCTATGATACGCGCCCTTCGACCCTGCCCATGACCGGTGGCGGGAAATCCCGAGGCAAGCGATGGCCAGTTACAGCACCAACGAGTTCAAGTCCGGACTGAAGATCCTGATCGACGGCGATCCGTACGTGATCGTCGAGAACGAGATGGTCAAGCCCGGCAAGGGCCAGGCGTTCAACCGGGTCCGGGTCCGCAACCTGAAGACCGGCCGGACGATCGAGCGGACCTGGAAGTCCGGCGATTCCGTCGAGGCGGCCGACGTGGTCGACACCGACATGCAGTACCTGTACTCGGACGGCGATTTCTATCACTTCATGGTGCCGGACACCTTCGAGCAGACCACCGCGTCGAAGGAAGCCGTCGGCGACGCCGCACAGTGGCTGAAGGACGGCACCGTCTGCGTCGTCACCCTGTGGAACGGCGTGCCGCTGCAGGTGACCCCGCCGGCGCACATGGAACTGAAGATCGTCGAGACGGATCCCGGCCTGCGGGGGGATACCGCGACCGGCGGCTCGAAGCCCGCCAAGCTCGAGACCGGCGCGAGCGTGCGCGTGCCCTTGTTCATCAACGAGGGGGAGACGATCCGGATCGACACCCGCACCGGCGAGTACCTCTCGCGCGGCAAGGGCTGAGCGCCCCGGTCAAGCCCGATCGACCGGGAACGCGAGCGCGTCGCGCAGCGCGTCGGCGCCGATCGCGAGCGCGACCAGCCGGTCGAATCCGAGCGCGACGCCGGCGCAGTCCGGCAAACCCGCTTCCAGTGCTTCCAGCAAGCGCCGGTCGATCGCCGGCAGCGGCTGGCCGCGCTCGCACCGGGTCGAGAGGTCCGACTCGAAGCGCAGGCGCTGCTCCCGCGCATCGCAAAGTTCGTGGAACCCGTTCGCGAGTTCGATGCCATCGAGGTAGAGCTCGAAACGCGCCGCGACCCGCGGATCCCCGGGGCGCAGCCGGGCGAGGGAAGCCTGCGAAGCGGGATAGTCGGTCACGAAGCACGGGGCGTCGCGTCCGAGCCGGGGGCCGACGACCAGGCCCATCAGCAGGTCGAGCGCACCATCCCGGTCGAGCGCCGCGTCGCAGTCGATTCCGTGCGCGGCCGCGGCCCGCCGCAGGTCCGCAACGCTCGCGCCCGCGTCCGCCACCCCGGCATGGCGTTCGAGCGCCTCGGCGTAGGTGAGCCGCAGGGCGGTGCGGAGCGGCCGGTGGGGCTCGAGCAGTTCGCCGACCAGCGCCTCGACCTCGCTCATCAGTTCCGCGTCGGTGAGTCCCGGCCGGTACCACTCGATCATCGTGAACTCGGGATTGTGCCAGCGGCCGTACTCCTCGTCGCGGAACACCTTGCCGATCTGGTAGATCGGGCCGCTGCCGGCGGCCAACAGGCGTTTCATCGCGAATTCCGGCGAGGTCGCGAGGTACAGCGGGGAGGCGATTCCGCTGACGTGCGTCGACAGCGACTCGATCTGCGGATCGGTCGTGCCGCCGGCGCCGAGGATCGGCGTGTCCACTTCGAGGATCCGGCGCTCCGCGAAGAACGTCCGTGCCCGAGCAAGCATCGCCGCGCGCGCCTCGAGCGTCCGGCGCGTGGCCGTCGGCCGCCAATCCGCGTTCATCGGGTGAGCCGGCCGATCGGCTGCCCCATCCGCACCGGCGTGCCGGCGGCGATCGTGGGCGAGAGCACGAGGCGTCCCGGCGCGAACAGCAGGATCACGGTGGAACCCATGTTGAACCGGCCGCATTCCGCGCCTTTGCGCAGCGCGACCGGGGCGTGCGGGAGCCGTACGGCGCCGCGCCGGCCGCCCGGCACGATCTCGCCGGCCCAGACCGTCTCGATGCTGGCGACGTTCAGCGCCCCGACCAGCACGAGCGCGAATGCGCCGGCCGCCGCACCGTCGAACAGCGTGAGGACGCGTTCATTGCGCGCGAACAGCCGGGGGACGTGGCGCGCGGTCGCGGCGTTCACGCTGAACAACCGACCCGGCACGAACACCGTCTCGAGAAGCTGCCCGTCGCAGGGCATGTGGATCCGATGGTAGTCGCGCGGCGCGAGGTAGATCGTGAGGAACGTGCCTTGCTCGAATCCCGCGCTCCAGTCGCGATCCGCGAGCAGCTCGCGCAGCGCGTAGCTGCGGCCCTTCGCCTGCAGCAGGCGATCGCCGTCGACGGCGCCGCACTCGCTGACCGTGCCGTCGACCGGGGACGCGACCTCGTCAGGACCGGAAGCGATCGGGCGCGCACCGGAGCGGAGCGCCCGGGTGAAGAACTCGTTGAAGCAGCCGTAGGCGAACGGATCGGGCAGGGCGGCGTCGGCGAGATCGACCGCGAAGCGCCGGAGGAACCAGCGGATCAGCAGATCCTTGAACCAGCGGGTGCGCACGCGGGTCGCCGCGCGCACCAGCGCCGACAGTGCCCGCTTCGGCAGCAGGTACTGCAGGGCCGCGAATGCGCGTGCCCGGAACGCCGACGCCGGACGCGCGGCGCGCGCGCGGTGCGACGCGCTCATGCGCGGCCGGTTGCGGGCAGGCTACAATCCGCCGGCGCGCGCAAGCATCGGGATCGAATCGGCATGGAAGAATTATCGCACAGGCCGGCGGGCCCCCGGGTCGACCGGACGGTCGGCGAGGCGATCGACGATTGTGCCGCGGCCCTGGATGCCGCCGGCGTCCATTTCGGGCATGGGACCGACAACGCGCGCGACGAGGCCGCGGAGATCGTGTTCTTCGCGGCCGGGATCCCGCACGCGCGGGGCGCGCGCGCCTACGGCCGGGCGCTCACGCCGGCGGCGCGCCGGCGCATCGCGCGACTGCTGCGCCGGCGCATCGAGGAGCGCCTGCCGCTGCCCTACCTCACCCACCGCGCGTTCTTCGCCGGTCTCGAACTCCACGTCGACCACCGCGTGCTCGTGCCGCGCTCGCCGATCGCCGAGCTCGTCGAGCAGCGCTTCGCGCCGTGGGTCGAGCCGCGTCAGGTGCGGCGGATCCTCGACATCGGTACGGGTTCCGGCGCGATCGCGCTCGCCTGCGCACGCGCGTTCCCGCGTGCGCGTGTCGACGCGGTCGACGTCTCGTCGGGCGCGCTCGCGGTCTGCCGCCGCAACCGGCGCGCGCTCGACCTGCAGCGGCGGGTCGAGGTGCTGCGATCGGATCTGTACGCGGCGATCGAGGGGCGTCGTTACGATATCATCGTCAGCAATCCGCCCTACGTCGGTGCCCGCGAGCTGCGCGGGCTGCCGCCGGAATACCGGCACGAGCCGCGGGTCGGTCTCGCCGCGGGCACGGACGGCCTGTCGTTGGTGCGCCGGATCCTCGCGGGAGCGCGCGCGCACCTGACCGACCCGGGCATCCTGGTCGTCGAGGTCGGCAACAGCGAGACGGCGCTGCTGCGCGCCTTCCCGCGCACCGGGTTCATCTGGCCGACGTTCACGATCGGCGGTGGCGGCGTATTCTTGTTGAGACGACAGGACACCTGACGGGTAGGGACGGCGTGGCAGGCAACACCTTCGGCAGACTCTTCACGGTCACGACCTTCGGCGAAAGCCACGGGCCCGCGCTCGGCGGCGTGGTCGACGGCTGCCCTCCGGGTCTCGAGCTCGGCGAGGCCGATCTGCAGGCGGACGTGGACCGCCGTCGCCCGGGCACCTCGCAATTCACGACCCAGCGGCGCGAGTCGGACCGGGTCCGGATCCTGTCGGGGGTGTTCGAGGGCAGGACGACCGGCACGCCGATCGGACTTTTGGTCGAGAACGAGGATCAGCGTTCCCGCGACTACGAGAAGATCAAGGACCGGTTCCGGCCGGGTCACGCCGACTACACCTATCAGCAGAAGTACGGATTTCGCGACTATCGCGGCGGCGGCCGATCGTCCGCGCGCGAGACCGTGATGCGGGTCGCCGCCGGCGCGATCGCGCGCAAGCTCCTCGCCGAGCGGCTCGGCGTGCGGATCCAGGGATATCTCGCGCAGATGGGGCCGATCGTGCTCGATCCGGTCGATCTCCCGGGCGCCCGCTCGAACCCGTTCTTCTGCCCGGATCCGTCGCGCCTCGGCGAGCTGGAGCAACTGATCTGGAAACTGCGCGAGGAGGGCGATTCGATCGGCGCGCGCGTGACCGTGATCGCCGAGGGGGTGCCGCCCGGTTGGGGCGAGCCGGTGTTCGACCGGCTCGACGCCGACATCGCGAGCGCGATGATGGGCATCAATGCGGTCAAGGGCGTCGAGATCGGGGCCGGCTTCGAATGCGTACGGCAGCGCGGATCGGAGCACCGGGACGAGATCACGCCGCAGGGGTTCGCGTCGAACCATGCCGGTGGCGTGCTCGGCGGAATCTCCTCGGGACAGCCGATCGTCGTCAGCATCGCGCTGAAGCCGACGTCGAGCATCACGCAGCCCGCGCGCACGATCGACGTCGCCGGCCGGGCGACGACGATCTCGACGACCGGCCGGCACGATCCTTGTGTCGGGCTGCGCGCGACGCCGATCGCCGAGGCGATGCTCGCGCTGGTGCTGATCGATCACCATCTTCGCCACCGGGCGCAGTGCGGCGACGTCGTGTCGCCGACGCCCGTGGTCACGGCGGGTCCTTGAGCGCCAGTTCGACGCCGCTGCGGGTCGCGATCGTCGGTGCCGGCAGCCTGATCGGCGATGCCGTGCGCGAACGACTCGTCGCGGGGGCGCTGCCCTGCGCAAGCCTCGCACTGCTCGAGTCGACGGGATCGCCCGGGCGGGTCGCCGACCGCGGCGAGGGCGGGGACCGGGACGACGCCGAGCCCGAGACGGTGATCGGCGATGTCGATGCATTCGACTTCGGCGAAGCCGATCTGGTGTTCTTCTGCGCGCATGCCGCGACCGCGGCCCGGCACGCCGCCACCGCGGCGCAAACGGCGTGGGTGATCGACGGTACGCATGCGCATCGTGATCGTCCGGACGTCGCGCTCGTCGCCGCCGACGTGAACCCGCGTGCGCTCGAGCGGATCGGCGCACGCGGCATGGTGGCCCTGCCGGGCAGCGCGAGTGTCGCGCTTGCGACCGCGCTGGCGCCTCTCGATGCGCTTGCCGGACTCGAGCGGGTCGATGTCGCGACCTACCATGCCGTCTCGGGCGCGGGTCGGAGCGGCATCGACGGCCTTGCCGCGGACACGGTCGCCTTGCTTTCCGGCAAGTCGCCACGCAGGCGTCCGTTCGGCGAGCAGATCGCGTTCAACGTCTTGCCGTTGGTCGGCGCCCTGGACGAACAGGGAGTGAGCGACGAAGAGCGGCGGCTGGCCGACGAGACCCGCCGCCTCCTCGATGCGCCCGGACTCGCCGTCAACGTGACGGCGGTGCGTGTTCCGGTGTTCTTCGGCCATGGCCTCGCGGTGCACCTGCGGCTCGCGCGTCCATTCGAACTTGCCGACGCGATCGAGGCGCTGAGGCGCGGTCCTGGATTACGATGGATCGACTCCGCGGCCGGGCAGTTTGGACCGACGCCGGCCACGACCGCGCTGCAGCCCGATCATGTGGAGGTCGGTCGGGTAAGGATCGACGAGAGTCGTGATCGATCTCTAAATTTTTGGGTCGTTGCCGACAATGTACGCAAATGTGCGGCGCATAACGCAGTTTCGGTCGCCCAGATTTTGGTAAATAGGCCGCGTTGAGCTATAGTTTACCGGTTATGTAAACCGGGCATATTAGGTTCACAAGTTTTTGTAACTCGATGAACTTCATATAAATAAGTGCCGGTACTCTTGGAGTAGCAATGTCCACGAAGATGCCCCGTCTCTTGCTGATGGCATGCGTCGTTTGCCCGTCGATGTCGTGGGCGCTCGGACTCGGCGAGATTCACCTGCATTCGGCGCTCGGTGAGCCCCTCAGCGCCGATATCGACCTGATCGCGGCCACCCCCCGGGACCTCGGTGACCTGCACGCCGAACTCGCGCCGGCCGACGAATATCAGCGGTACGGAATCAGCCATCCGCCCTATCTCGGGACCTTTCATTTCTCGATCGGGAAGGGTGCGAAGGGGCAGGCGGTCCTGCACGTGACCTCGACCGATTCGATTCCGGACCCGTTCGTGACCTTCCTGGTCGAAGTCGATTGGGCCCGCGGGCGATTGCTGCGCGAGTACACGGTGCTGCTCGATCCGCCGATCTACGCGTCGGGGCAGAACGCAGAACCGGCGGCGCCGGTCGCAGTGCCGCAATCGGCGGCCGTCTCCCAGCCGGCCCCCGCGCCATCCGCGTCGCCGCCCACCGAGGTCGCGACCGAACCGGCGTCCGCCGAGCCGACCGGCGCTACGAGCGCGGCCGGGGGATCGGCCCCTCGAACCGTACGCGTCGCCGCCGGTGACACACTCTCGGCGATCGCGCGCCGCTTGGGTGCGCAAGGGACGGGTTCGGTCGATCAGACGATGGTCGCGCTGTTTAGAGCCAATCCCAGCGCGTTCGACGGCAACGTGAATCTGTTGCACCGCGGGGCCATCCTGCGCGTACCGAATGCCGACCGCATCGCCGCGTTGAACGAGCGTGATGCCATCGCGCAGATCGATCAACAGATGAGCGCCTGGCGCGCGAGCGCCGGCCCGTCGGGCGGCCATTTGCGCCTGGTGCCCCCGGCCATCGCCGCCGCGGGCCATGGGTCCGCCAGCGGTGCCGGCGGCGGCGCTGCGGCGAGCGTTCGAGGCCAGAATGCGTCCCTGCGCGCGCAGGTGCAACAGCTGCAAGCCCAGCTCGCGAGCGAACAGCGGCTCGTGACCGTCCAGAACCAGGAACTCGCGGCGCTGCAGGCAAAGCTCGGTCTGCGGGGCCGCGGCGCCGCCACGGCGGCGGGCGCGCCGCAGGTACCGGCCGCGAGCGTGGCTCCCGCGGCGCCATCCGCGCCGGCCTCGACCTCGATGAGTGCGTCGGCGGCGAGCGTGGCCGCCGCGACCGCGCCGGTCGCCGCGCAACCGGTCAAACCGGCCGCCCCGATAGGCAAGCCGGCGACCTCCTGGCTCGACTGGATCAGCGGAAATTGGTGGGTGCCGGGCGGATTGCTCGCCTTGCTCGCGGCCGGCCTCGGGTTCGCCGCGTTCAAGCGCCGGCAGCGCGAACAAGGTGACGAACTCGATACGTTCGTAGCGCCGCCGCCACGCGAGTCGCCGCCGTCGGTGTTCGGCGAACGCAAGCCCCGCGAGGAATCATTCGTCGTCGAAGAGTCGGGCGAACACCGTGCGCCGACGATTCCGATCACCGCGCCTCCGATCACCGCGCCGGCGGCCGTTCGCGCGGCCCCGGCGGTTGCGGTGGAAGCACCGTCCCCCGACGACACGATGTCGACCGAGAGCGCGGTCAACATCGACCAGGGGGATCCGCTCGCCGAGGCCGATTTCCACATGGCCTATGGTCTCTACGATCAGGCCGCCGATCTGGTGCGTATCGCGCTCGAACGGGAGCCGGATCGCCGCGACCTGCGCCTGAAGCTGCTGGAGATCTACTTCGTCTGGGGCAACAAGGACTTGTTCCTGCAGACCGCGAAGTCGCTGCACGAGACGCGCGACCGGGCGCCGGCCGGCGAGTGGGACAAGATCGTGATCATGGGCAAGCAGATCTGCCCCGAAGATCCGCTGTTCGCGCACGCCGACGGCGCCGGTCACGGCGCCGTCGCCTCGGTCGACCTGAACCTCGAGGGTGGCGAGAACCGGGTCGACGTCGACCTGTTCGGCGAGCCGCCGGGGGAACACAGTCCCCACGAGCCGCCCGTCGCGAAAGATGCGGACTACACCGCGGCGACGGGCGAATCACCCCATTTGCACGGCGACTCGGGCCTCGACTTCGTGCTCGACGCGCCCGAGCGCGGTGCCGACGAATCGCCGACGCGCGAGATGCCGCAACGGGACGAACCGACGGTCGAGTCGGAGGCCATGTCGTTCGCGGAGCCGAACGTCGCGGAATCACCGACGACGGAATCACCGGCGCTCGCCGCGGCCGACGAGCCGTCCGCCGCGACGCGCAAGTCCGCGACCACGGAACAGACCGCGGAGGTGTCGATCGACGATCTCGGCCTCGATCTCGAGGGACTCGAACAGACGGGCACGCCGGAATCCGGCAGCGCCGCGCATCTCGAACAGACCGACCATCCGGCGGACGCCGCGACGATGGTCGCGGGACTGGACGAGCGATCGCGCCGGATGATCGCCGATGCCGAGAACCGCACGCAGGACCGCGATCTCACCGAACTCGAGCGCGAACTCGAGGCGTCGTTCATCGCCGATCTCGATTCCAGCCACACGGAGATCAAGACCGAGGTGCTGCCGGCGGACGCGGTGCCGACGATGCAGATCCCGCAGGCGCTGCGCGAAGCCGAGGATGCGGGCGCGACCTCCAAGGTCCCCTCGCTCAAGGCATCCGGGACGGGTGAATCCGCGCTGCGACACGATCCCGATTCGACCTCGCGGCTGCAAAGTGTCGGCGACGGCCTCGATCTCGATCTCGATCGGCTCGCCGGCGCGCTCGGTGGGGATACGGTCGAGCAGCCGCGCGCGGCCGAGGACCTGTTCTCCAGCGAGGTCTTCGAGGCGAGCCGGAGCTCGCAGTCACCGATCGATCTCGACGTCGGCGCGCCGCTGCACGAGGAGCCGGGCAACGGGGAGACGACGCTGCGGCCGGACGAGGCGACGATGCCGCCGATGGACGGCGAGATGCCGACGGAATTCGAGCCGGTCACGATGAGCGAAGTCGGCACGAAACTCGACCTCGCGCGCGCCTACATGGACATGGGCGATCCGGAAGGCGCCCGCAGCATACTCGACGAGGTCGTGCAGGAAGGGTCCGCGAGCCAGAAACAAGAGGCTGAGCGGCTGCTGCAATCCCTGCCCGGCTGACGTGAGCGCGGCCAGGCGCCGGATCGCCGCGGTCATCGAGTACGACGGCGGCGCGTATGCCGGCTGGCAGTTTCAAGCGCACGCGCCTTCGATCCAGGACGCGGTGCAGCGCGCGCTCGGCTTCGTCGCGGGGCACGCGCTCGACGTGGTCTGCGCCGGGCGCACCGATGCGGGCGTGCACGCGGTGGGTCAGGTCGTGCACTTCGAGACCGATGCGCAGCGCAGCGCGCGCGCCTGGGTGCTCGGCGCGAACACCCGCTTGCCTCGCTCGATCGCGTTGCAGTGGGCGGGCGAGGTCGGTCCGGACTTCCACGCCCGCCATTCGGCGATCCGGCGAACCTATCGGTATGGCATCCTGAACCGCAGCGCGCGCTCGGCGCTCGCCGACGCGCGCGCCGCGTGGATCCACCGTCCGCTCGACGCCGGCGCGATGGACCGGGCCGCGCGGGCGCTCCTTGGCGAACACGACTTTTCCGCATTCCGCTCCTCCGAATGCCAGTCGGTGAGTCCGGTGCGGCGGATCGAGTCGGTCCGTGTCGCGCGGGACGGCGATCTCATCTGGATCGAACTGACCGCGAACGCGTTCCTGCACCACATGGTGCGCAACATCGTCGGAACCCTGCTCGAGGTCCAGGCCGCGCCCGATCCGCTCGCCGCGATGGCGCGCGTGCTCGCCGCGCGCGACCGCAGCGCCGCCGGCATGACCGCGCCGGCCGCGGGCTTGTACCTGTGGCGCGTCGACTATCCGGTGGCGTTCGCGATCCCGGTTCCGCGCGCGGCCTGCGGGTTGCCTCCGGTTCTGGTTTAATAGCGCCCATGTCCTGGTTCGAGCGCATCGTCCCATCGCGGATCAAGACCGAGCGGCGCACACGCTCCGTCCCCGAAGGCCTGTGGATCAAGTGTCCCGCCTGCGACGCCGTGCTGTATCGCGCCGAGATCGAGCGCAACCTGAACGTCTGTCCGAAGTGCAGTCACCACATGCGGATCTACGCGCGGGAGCGGCTCGCGAAGTTCCTCGACGTGGGTTCGACGATGGAGCTCGCCGCGGGCATCGAGCCGGAGGACCCGCTCAAGTTCAAGGACTCGAAGCGCTACCGGGATCGGCTGGTGCACGCGAAGAAGCAGACCGGCGAGCGCGACGCGTTGGTCGTGATGGAAGGCAGACTCACCGGGATGCCGGTCGTCGTCTGCGCGTTCGAGTTCCGATTCCTCGGGGGCTCGATGGGCTCGGTGGTCGGCGAGAAGTTCGTTCGTGCGATCGAGCACTGCCTCGAGCACCGGATGCCGCTCGTGTGTTTCTCGGCGAGCGGTGGCGCGCGGATGCAGGAGGCGCTGTACTCGTTGCTGCAGATGGCGAAGACCAGCGCGGCGCTGAAGCGTCTTTCCGAGGCCCGCTTGCCGTACGTCTCGGTGATGACCGATCCGACGACCGGCGGCGTGTCGGCGAGCCTCGCGATGCTCGGCGACGTGAACCTCGCCGAACCGAAGGCGCTGATCGGCTTCGCCGGTCCGCGGGTGATCCAGCAGACGGTCCGCGAGACCCTGCCCGAAGGGTTCCAGCGCAGCGAGTTCCTCCTCGAACACGGCGCGATCGACATGATCGTCGACCGTCGCGAACTGCGCGAGAAGATCGCGGCGATGCTGCGCATGCTGCTCGGCAAGGACGGCGCTCCGGCCTGACGGGCGCACCGTCCGCACCGCCGCGCGAGGCCGTATCCCGTGGCCACTCCACTGCCGACGACGCTCGAACAATGGCTCGCGTACCAGACGCAGATCCATCCGCGCGCGATCGATCTGGGTCTCGATCGCTTGAACCGCGTGCTCGCGAACCTCGGATTCCGGCGCCCCGACGTGCCGATCATCACGGTCGGGGGAACCAACGGGAAGGGCTCGGTCGTCGCGACGACCGCGGCGATCCTCGCGGCGGCGGGATACCGGGTCGGCGTGTTCACGTCGCCGCACCTGCGCGACTACCGCGAACGGATCCGTCTCGGCGATCGGCTCATCGACGCCGATTCGCTGGTCACGGCGTTCGAGCGGATCGAGCGCGCGCGCGGCGACGTCGGACTGACCTTCTTCGAGTACAACACGCTCGCGGCGCTGCTGGTCTTCGACTCGGCCGGACTCGACGCCTGGGTGCTCGAGATCGGGATGGGCGGGCGCCTCGACGCGGTCAACGTGGTCGATCCGGACGTCGCGGTGGTGGTCAGCGTGGGTCTCGATCACCAGGAATATCTCGGCGACACCCTCGAGGCGATCGGGCGCGAGAAGGCGGGAATCTTTCGCGCGGGGCGCGCGGCGGTGCTCGGGAACCGCGAGATGCCGCCGGTGGTCGTCGAGACGGCGCATGCGGTCGGCGCGCGACCGAAGCGCCTCGGCGTCGAATTCGACTTCCGCCGCGAAGGGCGGCATTGGCGTTATCTGGGTCCGCGCTGGGACTTCACGGAACTGCCGGCGCCGAGCCTGCTCGGCGCGACCCAGTATGGGAACGCCGCGACCGCGATCGCGGCGCTCGAGGAGCTGGCGCCGCCGCTCGCGATCTCGCGGGCATCGATCGAGCAGGGGCTGCGCACGGTGAGCGTCGCCGGCCGCTTCGAGGTGCGTGCGCCGCGGACCGCGACCGGGCCGACCTGGATCCTCGACGTCGCGCACAACCCGGATGCGGCGCGCGTGCTCGCGGACAATCTGCGCTCGACGCCGATCGCGGGCCGTACCCTCGGATTGTGCGGAGTGCTCGCGGACAAGGACGCGGCGGGCGTCGTCGCGGCGCTCGCCGGATGCATCGACGCCTGGTGGTTCGTGTCGACCACGGGTGAACGAGGCCAGGACGCGACGACGCTCGCGGCGCGCGCGAATCCGCGCTCGACCGTGCCGATCGCGACCGCGCAGTCGATCGATGCGGCGTGCGATGCGGCGCATGACGCCGCGGCCGCCGGGGACCGGATCGTGGTATTCGGGTCGTTCCACGTGGTCGGCCCCGCGATCGACTGGCTCGAACGGCACGGCATTCGCCGAGGGTAGGGCCGAACCATGGAAAGACGCATGCAGGAGCGGTTGGTCGGCGCGATCATCCTGGTCGCGCTCGTGGTGCTGGTCGTGCCGGAGTTGCTGTCCGGTTCGCGGCGACCTGCGCCCGCGCCGACGACGGTCGCCCCGTCGTCGGTCGTCGCGCCGTCCTCGGCCGTCGCGCCGATGCGTACCGTGACCGTCGACGTGGCCGCGAGCCGGGCGACGCCGAGCAGCAGCGTCGGGCCACCGGTCGCGACGGCCATTCCGGCGGCACCGCCGTCGACTCCTCCCAACGCCGCATCGGTCGTTCCGGGCCGCGGCGCGACGACCGCGAAACCGCCGTCCACGGGCACCGCGGCACCCGCCGCGGCGCCGGCGACGCACGGCCGCTGGACGATCCAGCTCGGCAGCTTCGCGGACCGTGCAAACGCGTTGCGACTCGCGCGACGCTGGAAGAAACGCGGTTACGCGGCCTACGTCTCGACCGCCGGCCGCGGCGCGCGGGCGCTGCACCGGGTCCGGATGGGCGCGTTCACCAGCCGGGACGCCGCCGTTGCGTTTGCGCGAAAGTTGCGTGCGCAGGGGCAGCGCGCGAGCGTGGTCCCGCCGGGACACTGACGGCGCGATCGCGCGGCGCGGCGAGCAGGCAAGCGGCGGGGGCCGTGCTCGGTTAAAATGGCGGGGCGCGTCGTCCTGGCGCGCGGTTCGAGGTTTCGACGCTCGAGGTTCGCCGCGTGCACGGTGTCGACATTCTGATCTGCGTGGTGATGCTCGTCTCGATCGTGGCGGGGCTTTGGCGTGGCTTCATGCGCGAGGCGATCTCCCTGGTCTTCCTGGTCGGCGGGCTGATCGCCGCCTGGCGGCTCGCGCCGCTGGTCGAGCCGTACCTCGGTGGCGACCTCGCTGCGCCGTCGATCAGGCCCTGGGTCGCGCGGCTCCTCGTGTTCATCGTCGCCCAGTTCGCCGGGGCACTCGTCGGGGCGATCGCGAACTACCTCACCCGCCATGCGGGCTTCGGTTTCGTCGACCGCGCGTTCGGCTTCCTGTTCGGGACGCTGCGAGGGGCGATCGTGGTCGGCCTGCTGGTGATCTTCGGCGAACTCGTGCACCTGAACCACGAGACCTGGTGGACCCGGTCGCGGTTGATTCCCTACGGCCAGATGGTCGGCGACTGGCTGCGCTCGATGGTCGGGGACGCAGGGCCGCACTGGACGTTGATCGAGCGTGCCGGGCACGCACCCACGCCACGGGGCTGAGCGGGAGGTTCCATCAGATGTGCGGCATTGTCGGTATCGTCGGAGTCGAGCCGGCCAATCAGCGCCTCTACGATGCGTTGACGGTCCTGCAGCACCGCGGCCAGGATGCCGCCGGCATCATGACCTGCGAGGCGGGCGCGCTGCACATGCGCAAGGATTCGGGTCTCGTCCGGGACGTATTCCAGCAGAAGCACATGCTGAAGCTGCGCGGCAACGTCGGCATCGGCCACGTGCGCTACCCGACCGCGGGGAGCGACGGCGTGCTGGATGCCCAGCCGTTCTACGTGAATTCGCCTTACGGGATCTGCCTCGGGCACAACGGCAACCTGACCAATGCGCGCGAACTCGCCGAGGTATTGGTGCGGGAGGACCGCCGGCACCTGAACACCTCGTCCGATTCCGAAGTCCTGCTGAACGTGCTGGCGTCGGAGCTGCAGCGGGTCGGCACGCCGCGCGTGACCGCCGCGGATCTGTTCGCGGCGGTGACCGCGGTCTATCGCCGGTGCCGTGGTGGATACGCGGTCGTCGCGATGGTGATCGGCCACGGGATCCTCGGCTTTCGCGATCCGAACGGCATCCGGCCGCTGGTCGTCGGGTCGCGCGAGACGCCGAAGGGCGTCGAGTGGATGCTCGCGTCGGAGAGCGTCGCGCTCGACATGCTGGGCTTCAAGCTCATCCGTGACGTCGCGCCGGGCGAGGCGGTGTTCATCGACGAGCAGGGGCGTTTCTATGCCCAGGCTTGCGTCGCGGCGGTGAGGCATACGCCGTGCATCTTCGAGTACGTCTATTTCGCCCGGCCCGACTCGATCATCGACAACATCTCCGTCTACAAGGCCCGCCTGAGGATGGGCGATCATCTCGCCGAGAAGATCCGGCGCGAACGACCGGACCACGACATCGACGTCGTGATCCCGATCCCGGACACCAGCCGCACGAGCGCGGTGCAGGTCGCGCAACGTCTCGGGGTCAAGTACCGCGAGGGCTTCATCAAGAATCGCTACATCGGCCGCACCTTCATCATGCCGGGCCAGGCGGAGCGAAAGAAGTCGGTGCGCAGCAAATTGAACGCGATCGACCTGGAGTTCCGCGGCAAGAACGTGCTGCTGGTGGACGATTCGATCGTGCGTGGCACGACCTCGGCGCAGATCATCGAGCTGGCCCGCGAGGCCGGCGCCCGGCAGGTGTACTTCGCGTCCGCGGCGCCGCCGGTCCGGTATCCGAACGTCTACGGGATCGACATGCCGAACGCGGACGAGCTCGTCGCGTCGGGCCACAGTGACGAGGAAGTGCGGCGGATCATCGGCGCCGATTGGCTGATCTATCAGGATCTCGCGGATCTCGAGCACGCGGTGCGCCACGACAACGCGAAGATCGAGCGCTTCGACACCTCGTGTTTCTCCGGGGAATACGTGACCGGTGACGTGACGCCGGAGTATCTCGCGCGACTCCAGCACGAGCGCTCGGACACCGCGAAGCAGCGCAAGCGCGAGACGGCGGGCGGCGCGCCGAAGCCGGTCCGCGCCGTCTAACGCGGCCGGCGACGATGTCCCTGCGGCTCCTGCTGATGGCCGCGCGCGCCGAGCATCGCCTGCTCGTGCGCAAACACGTCGAGGTCGAATGGCCGGATGCCGGGATCGTCGAGCACGCGCTCGGCCGGGATCCGCCGATCGAGCCCGAGTTCGAGGCGAGCGGCTTCGACGCGGTCGTGATGGTGGCCGCGCACCCGCTCGCCGGCGCCGCGCATCTTGCGAACGAGCTGCGTGCCCGTCCGGGATTCGCGCCGATCGTGTTCCTCGCGCTCGGGGCCGGCGCAGCCGAGGGGCCGGTTCCGCGGCCCGGTCTGCAGGTCCTGCACGGCGTCCGGCTCGATCGCGCCGCGCTGCACGAAGCGCTCGGCATCGCCGCGCGTGAGCGCCGCCACACCCTCGCGCGCTTGCGTGCCCGGCCGGACTACGAGCAGCGGCATCGTTTCGGCGACGTCACGATTCGCGGCCACCGCTTCATCCGCCAGATCGGCACCGGCGGCATGTGCTCGATCTACCTCGCCGAGAGCGAGCGGGCCGGCCGGATCGCCGTGTTGAAGGTGTTCAGCCAGGTGCCGGACGTATCCGACAAGGTCGCCGGCTTCGACCGGTTCATCCAGGAATACGAGATCGTCGCGGGCCTGTGCCACGAGCACGTCGTGCGGATCTTCGACCTCGGTATCGCGGACGATCATGCGTACATCGCGATGGAGCACTTCCCGGCGGGAGACCTGCGGCGGCGGTTGCAGGCGCCGGTGCCGCCCGCGACCGCGGTCGCGTATCTCGACGAGATCGCGAGCGCGCTCGAAGCGATTCACGCGGTTGGCATACTGCACCGCGACCTGAAGCCGGCGAACATCATGCTGCGCGCCGACGGTTCCCTGTGCCTGATCGATTTCGGTCTCGCGAAGGCGGATGCGCTCGACGCCGATCTGACGGGTACGCGGGAGATCTTCGGCACCCCGTACTACATGAGTCCGGAACAGGGGCATGCCGAACCGATCGACGAGCGCAGCGATCTGTACAGCCTCGGCGTGATCTTCTACGAGATGCTGACCGGGCAGAAGCCGTTCAAGGGATCGAGCGCGATGGAAGTGATCTACAAGCACAAACGCGCGTCCGCTCCGCCGCTTCCCGCGCAATTCGCCGCGTACGAGCCGATCCTCGCCGGGCTGCTCGCGAAGTCGCCGGCCGACCGGTTCGCATCCGCCCGCGTGCTGCGCAAGGCGATCGCGAATCTCGGGAACGGCGCATGAGCGCACGCGCGCCGGCGGTGCTGCTGCGGGTGCCGACGCCGCCAGCCTGGATCGACGCGGCGGTCGGGTCGCGCGACCTGCTGTTGCTGGACCACGCGAACTGCGAGAAGAAGGCGGCGTCGACCGCGCTGTCGCTGATGTTCGCATACGCCGAGGATCTCGACCTCGCGCAGCGCCTGTCCCGGCTCGCCCGCGAGGAACTGCGCCACTACGAGCAGGTCGCAAGGCTGATCGCGCAGCTCGGCATCGTGCCACGCCGGCTCGGGCCGGGCCGTTATGCGGAACGGTTGCGACGGCTGGTCGCGCGCGCCGAGCCGGCGCGCGAGGTGGACCTGCTGATCGCCGGCGCGTTCATCGAGGCCCGTTCCTGCGAGCGCTTTGCCGCGCTCGTTCCCGCGATCGGCGCGCCGCTCGACGCGTTCTTCGCCGGCTTGTGCGAGGCCGAAGCGCGTCACGAACGCCTCTACCTCGATCTCGCGCGGCGCGCGGGCGGCCGTGCCGGGATCGACGTCGACGCGCGGATCGACGCGTTCGCGGCGCTCGAGAGCGAATTGATCGGCGCGCCGGACGATCTGTTCCGGTTCCACTCCGGGCCGCCGGCGGTCCGCGGCTCAGCCTAGGCGCACTAGTTCGAAGCCCCCCGCGTCCCAGCGCAGCGCCGTGCCGGTGTCGTACCAGTCGCCGAGCACGATCCGGGTGCGGGCGATCCCGTCGACGTCGAACCGATGGATCCCCGGCCGGTGGGTATGGCCGTGGATCAGGGTGCCGACGTCCGCCGCGCGCAGCACCGCGGCAACGCTGTCCGCGTCGACGTCGGCGATCGCCGGCGCGAGGGCGGCGTTGTGCGCCTGGCTGCCGGCGCGCGCGGCATCGGCCAGCGCGCGCCGCGCGGCGACCGGCAGCGCGAGGAAGCGTCGTTGCCAGCCGGTGTCCCGGACCGTCGCGCGCAGCCGCTGGTAGGCCCGATCGCCGGTGCAAAGCGCGTCACCGTGCATCACGAGCGCGCGCTCGCCGTACAGCGTGAGCAGCACGGGGTCGGCGAGCAACGTCGCGCCGCTCGCCGCCGCGAACCGCCCGCCGATCAGGAAATCGCGGTTGCCGTGCATCACGAAACACGGCACACCGTGCCCCGTGAGATCGCGCAGTGCCGCGATCACCGATCGTTGGGCGTCGTCCGGGTCGTCGTCGCCGACCCAGGATTCGAACAGATCGCCGAGCACGTAGAGTGCGGTCGCGTCACGCGCGTCGCGCGCGAGGAATTCGAGGAAGCGCCGCGCGATCGACGGATGGGCGGCATCGATGTGCAGGTCGGACACGAACAGCGCCGCGGAGCGGCGCCCGGGGAACGTCACGGACCGGCGACGCGGACGATCTTCTCGATCACGACCGGCGGGATCGGCGCGTCGCGCTTGAACGGGCCGGCCGCCCCGGTCGGCCGGTTGCCGATCCGGTCGACGACGCGCATGCCTTGGACGACGCGGCCGAAGACCGCGTAGCCCCAGCGTGCGGCGCTCGGATCGAGCATGCTGTTGTCGTTCAGGTTCACGTAGAACTGGCAGTTGCCGCTGTGCGGCGCACTGCCTCGCGCGAGGCCCACCGTGCCGCGCGCGTTCGACAGGCCGTTGCCGGACTCGTTGAACGTCTGGAACGGCGCGGGCTTCAGCCGATAGTGGGTGTCGTAGCCTCCCCCCTGGATCACGAAGTTCGCAATCACCCGGTGGAACAGCGTGTCCGTGTATTGGCCGCGGTCGACGTACCGCAGGAAGTTCTTCACCGTGAGCGGCGCGCGATCCGGGAACAGCTGGATCACGAAGTCGCCGAGCGAGGTATAGACCTTGACGAACGCGGTCGACGGCGCCGGCTTCGGCGCGGCCTGTGCGCCGCCGACGAATGCGGCCGAGAGCACGAGTCCGATGAGAAGCTTCTTCATCCGCATCTCCGTCTCAATGGGTACAATCGCAGGTTATGACAACGCCGGCCGTCACACGGTTCGCACCGAGCCCCACCGGGTCGGTCCATCTCGGCAACGCGCGAACCGCGCTGTTCAGCTATCTATGGGCCCGCAAGACCGGTGGGCGGTTCATTCTGCGCATCGAGGATACGGATGTCGAGCGCAGTCAACGGCGGTTCCGCGACGAGTTGATCAGCGAACTCGAGTGGCTGCGGCTCGCCTGGGACGAGGGGCCTGACGTCGGCGGGCCGGCCGGACCGTACGTCCAGTCCGAGCGCGGCGAGATCTACGCGGCGCTGTTCGACCGGCTCGAGCGGCAGGGCGACGCCTATCCCTGCTACTGCCGGCCCGAGGAACTGGAGATCGCCCGCAGGCTGCAACGCATGGCCGGCCGGCCGCCGCGCTATCCCGGCACCTGCCGCGCCCTGAGCGGCGCGGAGCGACGCGCCCGCGCCGCGAACGGATTGCGCCCGACGCTGCGGTTCGCCGTGCCGGCCGACCGCCTCGTGGAGTTCACCGATCTCGTCCATGGGCCGCAGCGATTGCAGACCAACGACATCGGCGACTTCATCGTTCGCCGCGAGGACGGCACCGCCTCGTTCTTCTTTTGCAACGCCGTCGACGACGCGTTGATGGGCGTGACCCATGTGTTGCGCGGGGACGATCATCTGGCGAACACGCCGCGGCAGCTCCTGGTGCTCGACGCGCTCGGCTTGCGCCGGCCGGACTACGGTCACGTGGGGCTGCTGGTCGGTGCCGACGGCGCGCCGCTGTCGAAGCGGCACGGCAGCACCAGCGTCCAGGAGTTCCGTCAGCGCGGATTCCTCGGCGCGGCGCTGCTGAACCACCTGTATCGCCTCGGCCATACCGGCGACCTCGACCGATGGCTGGAACTCGCGGAAATGCCGGGCCATTTCCGGCCCGAGCATCTCGGCAAGGCGCCGGCGCGCTTCGACGAGGCGCAGCTCGTGCACTGGCAGAAGGAGGCGATCGCGCGGTTGTCGCCGGCCGAGGTCGGAGCGTGGCTCGGCGCGGGCGGGGATCCGCGGATCGGCGAGGTCCTGCGGCACAACGTGGTGCTGCCGCAGGACGCGGCGCCCTGGCTCGCGGTGCTGCGCGGCGAGCTGCCGCCACTCGACGAGGAGGGGCGGCGGATCGTTGCGGACGCGGGGCCGGGCTTCTTCGCGGCGGCGGCGGCCGCGGTCACCGAGAGCGGCGCGGATCTGCCGCGACTCGCGAAGCTCGTCGCGGCGCGGACCGGCCGGCGCGGCGCCGCGCTCTACATGCCGCTGCGGCTCGCGCTCACCGGGTTCGCGCACGGCCCGGAGCTCGGCCCGCTGCTCGCGCTGGTCGGCGCGGATGCGGCGCGACGGAGATTGGAGAGACATGCTCAACATCCATAACTCGCTGACCGGCCGGAAGGAGCCCTTCCGGCCGATCGAGCCGGGCAAAGTGCGGATGTACGTCTGCGGCGTCACCGTCTACGACCACATCCATCTCGGCCACGCCCGGATGTTGATGGTATTCGACATGGTGCAGCGCTACCTGCGTGCGTCGGGCTTCGACGTCACCTATGTGCGCAACGTGACCGACATCGACGACAAGATCATCGAGCGCGCCGCCGCGAACGGCGAGGAGTGGTCGGCGCTCGCGCGGCGCTTCACCGCATCGATGCAGGAGGACTGTGCGGCCCTGCGTGTCGAACCACCGGATCACGAGCCCCGCGCGACCGAGTACATCGACGCGATCGTCGCGATGATCGAGACCTTGGTCGAGAAAGGCTACGCCTACGTCGCCGACGACGGCGACGTGATGTACGCGGTACGGCGGTTCGCGCCGTACGGGCGCCTTTCCGGCAAGCGCCTCGAGGACCTGCGCGCGGGCGCGCGCGTGCGGGTCGACGACGCGAAGCGCGACCCGCTGGACTTCGTGCTGTGGAAGGCGGCGAAGCCGGGAGAGCCGGCCTGGGATTCACCTTGGGATCGCGGCCGGCCCGGCTGGCACATCGAGTGCTCGGCGATGTCGACCGCGCTGCTCGGCGGGCATTTCGACCTGCACGGCGGTGGCATGGACCTCAAGTTCCCGCACCATGAAAACGAGATCGCGCAGTCCTGCGCGGCGTGCGGCACCCCGTTCGTCAACGTGTGGATGCACAACGGGTTCGTGCGCATCGACGACCAGAAGATGTCGAAGTCGCTCGGCAATTTCTTCACGGTCCGCGAGGTGCTCGCCGGGCTGCGCGATCCGGAAGTGCTGCGTTTCCTCCTGCTCGGCAGCCACTACCGCGGACCCATCAACTACTCGGCGGAGCAACTCGCGCAGGCGGACGAGACCTTGCTCGGTCTGTATCGCGCGCTCGAAGGCGCCCCCGATGCCGGACAAGTCGACCCCGCCGCGCTCGCGCAGTGGCGGGCGGCGATGGACGACGACTTCAACACGCCCGAGGCGTTCGCAGTCCTGCAGGGCATCGCGAGGGACCTGAATTCGGCGAAGGCCGCGGGCCGGTCGCGGGATGCGGCCGATCGCGCGGCGACGCTGCGCGCGCTCGGTGGGATGCTCGGCATCCTGCAGCAGGATCCGGCGGCGTACGCCAGGCGGGGTGTCGGCACGCAGGTTCTCGACGACGCGACGATCGACGCGCTGGTCGCGGCGCGACGCGACGCTCGGGCCGCGAGAAATTACGCCGAGGGCGACCGGATCCGCGACCAGCTCGCCGCCGCCGGCGTCCTGATCGAGGACCAGCCGGGGGGCGTCACGCGGTGGCGGCGCGCGTGAGGCCGCGAATCAGAGGCCGAGGCGCGCTTCGGCGGATTCCAGGGTGTTCTTCATCAACATCGCGACCGTCATCGGCCCGACGCCGCCCGGCACCGGCGTGATCCAACCCGCGCGCTCGTAGGCGCCGTCGAAGTCGACGTCGCCGCAGAGCTTGCCGTCGGTGCCGCGATTCATCCCGACGTCGATCACCACGCTGCCGGGCTTGACCCACTCGCCGCGGACGATGCCCGGGCGGCCGACTGCGACGATCAGGATGTCGGCGCTGCTCACGTAGGGAGCGAGATCGCCGGTGAAGCGGTGGCACACCGTCACGGTGCCGCCCATCAGCAGCAACTCGAGCGCCATCGGCCTGCCGACGATGTTCGACGCGCCGATCACCACGCAATGCCGGCCCTTCGGCGAGATCCCGACGTGATCGATCAGCTTCGTGACCCCGTACGGCGTGCAGGGACGGATCAGCGGAACGCGCAGCGCGAGCCGGCCGACGTTGAACGGGTGGAAGCCGTCGACGTCCTTGGCCGGATCGATCTTCTCGATGATCACGCTCTGCTCGATGTGCTGCGGCAGCGGCAGTTGCACCAGGATCCCGTCGATCGAGGGATCGTGGTTCAGCGCCTCGATCAGCTGGATCAACTCCTGCTGCGTCGTCGAGTAGGGCAGGTCGTGGGCGACGGAGACGATCCCGGATTCCGCGCAGGCCTTGCGCTTGTTGCGGACGTAGACCGCCGAGGCCGGATTGTCGCCGACCATGATCACCGCGAGCCCGGGGCGGCGCATGCCGCGCGCGACCAGGTAGTCGACCTGTTCTCGGATATCTCGTTTGAATTTCGCGGCAATCGCTTTGCCGTCAATGAGTTGCGCGGGCATGATCGGCCTTCGTCAGTCACAGGGCGGCGGCATTCTCGCACAGAATCGACGCGAAATTGACGGGCGAGCGCGGCCGCCCGTATCATTCGCGTCCCCGAGCCGGCGACACCGTCGGACGGGCGTACCGGGTAGAGGGTGACCAACGGCGGGGCATGGCGCAGTCTGGTAGCGCATCTGCTTTGGGAGCAGAGGGTCGGGGGTTCGAATCCCTCTGCCCCGACCAAGGCGCCCGTAGCTCAACCGGATAGAGCACCGGCCTTCTAAGCCGGCGGTTGCAGGTTCGATTCCTGCCGGGCGCGCCATCTCGGATCGGCGGGATAGTGACGATGGTGGACGTAGCTCAGTTGGTAGAGCCCCGGATTGTGATTCCGGCTGTCGCGGGTTCGAATCCCGTCGTCCACCCCAAACCCGATCGGTACGGATCGGTTGGAACGGATCGGTTAGAATGGTCTTGCAGTGGGCCGTTAGCTCAGCTGGTAGAGCAGTTGACTCTTAATCAATTGGTCGTAGGTTCGATCCCTACACGGCCCACCACTTCCTGAGTCCAGCTCGCCGATCAGCCGATCAGCCGATCAGCTTGCGCAAGCGCATCGTTCGTGAACCGTCGGCGTTCTCCGCCGCCCGTCGCAGCAGCGCGTCGGCATCCGATGCCGGCAGTGCGCGGCTGAAGAGGAATCCCTGCGCCTCCTGGCACGCGTTTTCCTGCAGGAACATCAGTTGCGGGAAGTTCTCGACGCCTTCGGCGGTCACGTCGATGGACAGCGACTTCGCCATCGACAGGATCGCCATCACGATCGCGCGATCCTCCGCGCAATCGATCAGGTTGGTCACGAACGACCGGTCGATCTTGAGCCGGTCGACCACGAAGTGCCGCAGCCGGCCGAGGCTCG
>JAKBCG010000215.1 GCA_021808035.1 Pseudomonadota bacterium | reverse complement strand
CGCGCGGCTTCTCGGGCTGCTCGGCGACCGCCTGGAGCGACTCGTCGAGCGGCAGCCCCGAGCGCACCAGGGTGGCGAGCTGGCGGGTCAGCATCGCCAGATCCAGCGAGGAGATCCCGCGGCGCATCAGCCGATGGGCGCGCGCCCGCTTGTGCTCGCTCTGCGCCGCCTCCTGGATCTGGATCGGGAGCAGTTGGCGGTCGCGCAGGAGCTGGCGCACGTGCTTCGGCGTGTCGCCCTCGATCAGACCGCGTCGTTCCTTGCCCTCGGCGTCGAGCGCGGTGTACTCGAACGCGCCCATCAGTCCTCGCGCGTCACGCGCAGCACTTCCTCGAGCGTGGTCTCGCCGGCGAGCACCTTGCGGCGGCCGTCGTCGCGGATACCGGGTCCGCGCGTGCGGGCATAGCGCTCGAGTTCCTGCTCCGACGCGCCGTCGTGGATCATCGTGCGCATGTGGTCGTCGACCGAGATCAGCTCGTAGATCCCGGTCCGGCCGCGGTAACCGCTGCCCGGTTCGCGGCTCGGACGGCAGATCTCCACGGGACCGGCCGATTCACCGAGGTTCAGGAGCCGCCGCTCGTACTCGCCGGCGACGACGCGTTCCTTGGTCTCGGGGTTCAGTACCCGCACGAGCCGTTGCGCGAGCACCCCGATCAGGCTCGAGGACAGCAGGAACGGTTCGATCCCCATGTCGCGCAGGCGCGTGACCGCGCCGACCGCGGTGTTGGTATGGAGCGTCGAGAGCACGAGGTGGCCGGTCAAGCTCGCCTGCACCGCGATCTGCGCGGTCTCGAGATCGCGGATCTCGCCGACCATCACGACGTCGGGGTCCTGGCGCAGGATCGCCCGCAGCCCGCGCGCGAAGGTCATCTCGACCTTGGTGTTCACCTGGGTCTGGCCGATCCCGTCGATGTAGTACTCGATCGGGTCCTCGACCGTCATCACGTTGCGGGTGTTGTCGTTGAGCCGCTCGAGCGCCGCGTACAGCGTCGTCGTCTTGCCCGAGCCGGTCGGACCCGTGACCAGGATGATGCCGTGGGGCTTGTGGATGATCTCGTCCATCAACGCCTGGGTGAGCGGGTCCATGCCGAGCGAGGTGAGCTCGATGCGTCCGGCCTGCTTGTCGAGGAGCCGCAGCACGACCCGCTCGCCGTGGCCCGACGGGAGCGTCGACACGCGCACGTCGACCGCGCGGCCGGCGATCCGCAGGCTGATCCGCCCGTCCTGCGGCAGCCGGCGCTCGGCGATGTCGAGCTTCGACATCACCTTGATGCGCGAGACCACGAGCGGCGCGACCGCGCGCTTGGTCTGCAGCACCTCGCGCAGCACCCCGTCGACGCGGAAGCGGATCACCAGGCGGTTCTCGTACGGCTCGATGTGGATGTCGGACGCGTTCTCCTTCACCGCCTGGGTGAGCAACGCGTTGATCAGCCGGATGATCGGCGCCTCGTCGTCGCTCTCCAGGAGGTCGGAGGACTCCGGGATGTCCTCGGCGAGGTGCGCGAGGTCCTCGTCGCCGTCGAGCCCCTCGAGCATCTGCATCGCCGCGCCGGAGCCGGACTCGTACGCGGCGCGCAGCAGCGCGTCGAAGCCCTCCTCGGACACGCGGGTGAGCTTGAGCGGCCGCCCGACGAAGCGGCGCACCTCGGCGAGCGCGCGTGGGGTCACGCCGGGCCGGTAGACCGTGTCGGCGACGCCGTCGACGATCCCGCGTACCAGTACGCCATGGCGGTTCGCGAACGGGAACGCGAGCAGCGTCGGCGCCGTCGGTGGCGCGGCGGTGCCGCCGGTGACGCTGGGGTCGGCGCTCATGGCGGGCCGGCCGGCGGCGCCGAGGAGGGCGGCGCGGCGGCGGGCGACCCCGGCGCAGGCGAGGGCAACGGTTGCGTCGATGACTGCGGCGATGTCGCGGGCGCCGCCGCCCGCGGTCCGGGTCCGATCGGCGGGATCACCGGCTGGTGCTCGCCGGGCAGCAGCATCACCTTGCCGCCGTGCAGGCGCATCTGTTCTTCGCGCACGTGTTGGTATTGCTGGCGGGTCGTCGCCTCGAGCGCGTCCGGATTGCGCAGGATCGTCGGCTGGATGAACACGAGGAGCTCCTTCTTCTCGTGCGAGCCGTTGCGCGCGCGGAACAGCGCGCCGATCAACGGAATACGACCGAGGAACGGGATCCGGTTCTCGTCCTCGTTCACGGTGTCCGAGATCAGGCCGCCGAGCACCACGATCCCGCGGTTCTGGATCAGCACCGTGGTCTTGATCGCGCGCTTGTTCAGCGAGATCTGGTTCGTGCCGGCGAGCACCGCGCCGGGCGAGGAGTCCTCCTGCGAGATCTTCAGCTGCACGATGTTGCCCTGGTTGATGTGCGGCGTGACCTTGAGGATCGTGCCGACCTCCTGCAGCTGGGTCGTCTGGAACGGGCTCGTCGTGCCGTTCACGCTCTGCGTGGTCGTCGCGTAGCTGCCGGTGATGATCGGCACCTCCTGCGTGACCTTCACCTCGGCCTGCTCGTTGTTCATCGTGATCACGGACGGGGTCGAGATGATGTTGCTCGAGCCGTCGCTGCGCAGCGCCTGCAGGAGCGCCGCGAAGTTCGTACCGGTGTACTTGTTGTACCGGCCGATCGCGAACGAGGCGCCGGTGCCGAGCGCGGCGCCGGTCAGCGAGGCGTAGTTGCCGGTCGCCGCGGCGGCGGCGAGGTCCACGATGCTCGCGCCGTTGGTCGTCGGCAGGTTCGACACGCCGGCGAGCGTGCCGCTGTTCACGCCGTCGATGATCCACTGCACGCCGAGGTCGGAGCTCTTGGTCACGTCGATCTCGACGATGATCGCGCGCACCTTGACCTGCGCGCGGCGGATGTCGAGCTTGTCGATCACGTCCATCAGCGACTTCATCGTCCGCGGCGGCGCGGTGATCACCAGCGCGTTGGTCGGCTCGTCGGCCCAGATCGTCACGTCGTGCCCGCCGCTCGAGCCGCCGCCGGCGGCGATCGGCACGCCTTTCGCGGCCGCGCTCGCCTGCTCGCTCGCGGTGGCCTGCGCGCGCAGCTGCTTCGCGAGCTTGTCCGCGTCCGCATAGCGCAGGTAGCGCACGCGGGTGTCGCCGCCCGCCTTCAGCGGGGTGTCGAGGCTCAGGATCAGCGCCCGCATGCGCAGCCGCGTCGCCTGGTCGCCGCTCAGCAGCACGCTGTTGGTGCGCTCGTCCGCGACCACGTGCACCGCCGGAGCGCCCTGGGCGGCGGCGCCCTGGGTGAGCTGGTCGATGGTGCGCACCACGTTGGCGGCGCTCGCATTGTGCAGCCGGATGATCTCGAACGGCTCGTTGCTCTCCCGGTCCATCCGGTGCACGATCCGCATGATCCGGTCGACGTTGCTGGCACGGTCCGAGATGATCAGCATGTTGCCGCCGGGGTAGGCGGCGAGCTGACCGTACTGCGGGATCAGCGGCCGCAGCAGCGGCACGAGCTGCGCCGCGTTGATGTTCTTCACGGTGATGATCTGCGTGACCAGCTGGTCCGAGGTCGCGCTCACCGTCCGGGGCAAGTCCCCGGAGGGATATTCGCGGGCGTCGATGTTCGGGATGATCTTGATCACGTTGCCGGCGGGCACCGCGACGTAGCCGTAGACCTGCAGCACCGACAGGAACGCCTGGTAGAACGCGTCGGGCGACATCGGCGTCGCGGACAGCATCGTGACCTTCGCGTTCACCCGCGGGTCGACGATGAAATTCTTGCCCGTGACCTCGCTCACCGCCTGGATGATCTGGGTGAGATCGGCATCCTTGTAGTTCGGCGTGATCGTCGTGCCGGCGGCCGGCGCGGCGGCCTGGGCGCCCGCGAGCACGGCGAGCGCCGCCGACAGCGCGAGCGCGGCGACGCCGCGGCCGGCGATTCGGAGGAGGGGATTGGTGCGCTTCGGCATCGGCGGATCTCGTGTGCGGTTGGGGCGAGCGGGTTCGCGCGCTAATCGATCGGTCCCGACCCCGAGAACGACATCGGTCGGCGCACCGGCGCCATCATCGGTGCCGGACTCGCCGGCGCGGTGAGGTCCCGGGTCGCCTCGGCGGTCACCTTCGCGATGTTCAGGGTCAGGTTCAAGGTCTGGCCGCCCCGGTCGACCGTGACGAGGGCCTGGGGCGAGGTCTGCAGCGTATCGAAAATCATCTGGCCGCGCTGCGGATCATCGAGCGGCGTGCCGTCGATCGCGGTCACGAGGTCGCCCGCCCGCAGGCCGAGGCCCGCGAATGCCCGGGCGTCGGTACCCGGGTAGATCCGAAATCCGCGCAGCCGGCCGACGCGGCTGTCGTAGGAGGGCACCGCGCGCAGCACGGTGTTCAGGAGGCTGGGGTTGCGCTGCACGATCTGGCGCAACCGGTTCAGCGCGCGGTAGTTCGCGGTGCCCGCGGGCGCGGCGTTCGGCATCGGATAGGCCGGCCCGGGCGCCGCGGGGACTTGTCGCGGCATGCGCAGCGTCGCGAGCGTGCCGTTGTGGGCGATCACGATCCGGTCCGCGTACACCGCGTACAGCGTCGCGTCGTCGATCCGGTCGCCGACCGAATAGAGCTTCGAGGGTCCGTTCGCCGCGACGATCGCGAGGCCGCGCTTCGGGTTCGAGGTCGAGATCGTGCCGGCGAGCGTCCAGTTCACCCCGGCGGGCGGCGCGTTGGCCGGGTTCTGCGCGCTCGCGTCGAGCGGGGCGATGCCGAACAGATGGGCCGCCGCAACCCGTTGCGCGTCGAATGCGGGCGCCGCGGCCATCGTCGGACCCGGTCCGGCCGGCACGAGCAGTTGCGCCGGACGCCCGCCGAGCAGCATCAGCACGAGCCGCGCGAGATCGACCGCGATCAGGATCGCGAACAGCGCGGACACGAGCCAGGGCCCGTGCGCCGGCAGGCGCGACCTCCATTCGTTGATGCG
>JAKBCG010000214.1 GCA_021808035.1 Pseudomonadota bacterium | reverse complement strand
GCCGCTCCAGATCGCGGCCGCGAGCGCCGCGCCCGCGGTCCGCCACTCGGGGATCAGCAACGCAACCCCCGCCCCGGCCTCCGCGACCGCGAGGACCCCGAGACCGACCGCCGCCACGCCCGCCGACACGCCGGTCAGCGCTTCGATCGCCGCGCGCGCGCGCGCCGGGCGCGCGAGCTTGTGCCCGGCCGAGACGAGCGCGAGCGCGGCGAGGAACACCGCGACCTGCATCGCGAGGTCGGCGATCACCGCGGCGGGCAGGCTCGACGGAACGGCGGCGCCGGGAGACATCGCTCAGCGCACCGGCTCGATCAGCAAGCGCGTGTGCAGACCCGGCAGCCCCATGCTACGGATCAAGGCGCCGGTCTCGGGATCATAGACGTCGAGCCGCTGATCGGCCTGGACGAGCAGCGTCTGCGTCGCGCCGTGCGTGAGCGCGATCGACGACCCCGGCCGCACGAGCCGCAGGCGGCGCAGGCGGCGCCGGGTCGCGACGTCGTACACCCACACCTCGTCGGCTGCGTCCTTCTGCGTGCCTTCGTGCGCGTGCGCCTGCATCAACACGTACAACTCGCCCTGCGCATCGCTCGCCACCAGCTGCCAGCCGCTCGGGCGCCAGTGCGCCGCGCGCTCGACCGGGGTCACGAGCGGCCAGCCCGGCAAAACCTTCGCATACGCATGCCGCATGTCGATCGGCTGGACGTCGCCCTTCATCGTCACGAAGTAGCGGACCCCGTGGATCATCGTGGACGCGGTGAACAGCGGGTTGTGTCCGAGGTGATTGAACGGCTTCGACTCCGCGTGGCCGAGCACGTGTCCGGCGGCATCGAGCTTCACCGAGAAGACCGTGCCGCTCGCGCACAGCGTCGAGAATCCGAGACGACCCGACGGGAAGATCAGCGCGCAGCCCGGGATGTCGACGTCGCCGAGCACCTTGCGATGCACGAGATCCACGACCGTGACCGAGGCCGCCGGCGTGAAGTCGAAGACGAGTCCCAGACGTTCGTGATCGGTGAACTCGAACATCCCCTGCTGCGCGGTGATCAAGGCCCGCTTCGCGCCCGGCAGCACGATCTCGCCGATCGGGTCGAGCGTGCGCTTGTCGTAGACGGTGATGTAGTCGGTGCGGGTGCCCCGCGTGTACCGCGACCAGACCGTGTCGGCCGTGTAGAACTCGGGACGGTCCTTCGGGATCAGCATCGTCGTCGAATCGCGCGCCTGCACCTCGCCGATCACGCGACGGGAGTCGTCGCCGACGTCGCGGATCTCGATCCGCTCCGAGGCGTAATCCAGGAACGCCCAACGGGTCGGGTATTTCGCCGGCAGCGTCAACACCACGCCGGTCTTGTCGCGCGGCAAGGGGTGCGGAAATCGTTGCGACGCGAAAGACGGCGCCCATGCGAGGACACCGAGAATCACCGATAAAGCCATCCGACGACCGTTGGCGCTCATGGAAGAATCGTTCCCCCCTGGAAGGTCTCTCGCGTTCCGCGCCATCGGCCGGCGCGGTGTCCCCGCCGTTTCGCTGAAGCATAGCGGCTCCGGCCCATTCGTGGTACCAGGAGGTGAGCGGGGGCGAAAACCCGAGCATTTCCGGCGCTGGTGCGGTAACTTGGCCCGGCCACGCGTGCCGGTGCAGGAACCCCCCGACCCGGCATCGCCGCGCCTCGACCCGCGGACGGACGCCGCTGGCGGCCCTGCAACGGCCCCACGGTGAGACTCGCGGACGTCTCCAGCCCTACGGGCTTCGATCCGGAGGTCCTGAATGGCCCTGAACAAGACGGTTGATTTCTGGCGGGCCTGGATCCGAGCGCCGCGGCGCGTCGGCGCGGTCGCCCCATCGGGCCGGGCACTGACGAGACTGATGGTGGCCGCCGTCGACCACCGCCACGGACCGGTGATCGAACTTGGTCCCGGGACCGGCGTATTCACCCGCGCGCTCGTCGCGAGCGGACTGCCACCAGAGCGACTCGCCCTGGTCGAAGTGGACCCGATCCTCGCGCGCGCGCTGCGACGCGATTATCCGGCCGCCCGGGTCGTGCGCATGGACGCCGCGCGTCTCGGCGACACCAGTCCCTTGTTCGGGACCGAACTGGCGGGCGCGGTGGTCAGCGGGCTGCCATTGCGGTCGCTCCCGGCGAAGACCGTCGCGCGCTTGATCGAAGGCGTGTTCGAACGCCAGCTCGATCCGCGGGGCGCGTTCTTCCAGTTCACCTACGGACCCGGCTGCCCGCTGCCCGGCGCGCTGCTCGAGCGGCTCGGCCTCGAGGCCACCCGCATCGGCAGCGCCCTGTTCAACCTGCCGCCGGCGACGGTCTACCGGATCAATCGCGCGAAGTCCGGCGAGTACCGCTAGCTCAAGCGGAACCGCGGCGCAAGTCCGTACAATCGCGGAGCCCGGCGGTGTTGCCCGGCGGCGCGCAATATGGGAGCGTGTGACCATTCGCTCCGGACACCCCTGATTGACTCCGCCTTTGCGCATCATCGGAACCGCCGTCGTCGCCGGTTGGATTGCCGGTTGCGCGACCGTGGGACCCTCGTTCAGATCACCGGCCGCACCGGCCGCGCACGAGTACACCCGCACGGCCCTGCCGGCGTCGACCGCCAGGGCGCCGGGCGCGCTCGGCGGCGCGCAGACGTTCGTCACCGTGCCCGGCGTCGAGCGCGATTGGTGGCGCGCGTTCGGATCCGCGAAACTGGATCGGCTGATCGCGCGCGCCGAGCGGGACAGCCCGACGCTCGCCGCGGCCATGGCGACCTTGCGCGAAGCGCGGCAGCTATACGCTGCCCAGGCGGGCTCGACGCTCTACCCGTCCGTCGACACGAAGCTCGGTGTGACCCGTGAGGAGATCAACGGCGCGAGCATGGGCCAGCCGCGCATCCCCCAGTCCACGTTCACGCTCTACAACGCCGCGATCGGGGTGAGCTACGATTTCGACCTGTTCGGCGGCAACCGCCGCGCGCTCGAAGCGCTCGCGGCGCAGGCCGACTATCAAGCCTGCCTGCTCGCCGGCGCTCGACTGACGCTCGCGGCGAACGTCGCGACGACGGCGTTCGTCGAGGCGCAGCTGGCGGCGCAGATCGACGCGACGCGCGCGATCCTCGCGGCCGAGCGCCGCCAACTCGAGATCGCGCGCCGGGGCGAGCGCCTCGGGACCGCCTCGCGGGCGGACGTGCTCGCGTTGCAGACCGAGGTCGACCAGACCCGTGCCGGTCTGCCACCGTTGCGCAACCGGCTCGAACAATCGGCTCACCTGCTCGCGGTGCTCGCCGGGCATGCGCCCGGCACCGAGGACATCCCGGTCTTCGTGATGACCGACTTCACGCTGCCCGCGCGCTTGCCGCTCGTGGTGCCGAGCGAGGTGGTGCGCGTGCGCCCGGACGTGCAGGCGGCGACCGCGCTGCTGCACGCCGCGACCGCGCAATATGGGGTCGCGGTGTCGAACCTGTATCCACACATCAACCTCTCGGCGAGCCTCGGCACCGCCGCGCTGACGTCCGGCGCGCTGTTCGGGCCCGGATCGGCGATCTGGAGTCTCGCCGGCGGTCTCGCGCAGCCGCTGTTCAACGCAGGCCTCAAGGCCGGCGCGCGCGCGGCCCAGGCGAGCATGCAGGCGGTGGGCGCGAGTTACCGGCAGACCGTGCTGCAGGCGCTGCGCGAGGTCGCCGACGCGCTGCGCCAGGTCGACAACGACGCGCGCGTGCTGCGCCGCGAAGCCGCCGCGGTCGACTCGGCGCGGCAGACGCTCGTGCTGGTGCGCCGGCAGTACGCGATCGGCGCGGCGAGCTACCTGCAATGGCTCGACGCCGATCGACAGCTGCAGCAGATCCGCCTGAACTTGATCGCCGCGCGCGCGGCGAAACTCGCCGACAGCGCGGCGCTCTACCAGGCGATGGGCGGCGGCGTGCTCCCGGGCAGCCGCTGAACGGACGGAGCATCGGGAGACTAAGGATCATGGGTTCACGTCGTCGCACGGTCGTGTTGGCAGTCGCCGCGGTGCTCGTTCTGGCGGCCGTCGCCTGGTTCTGGCCGCCGGCGCATCGACTCCTGTTCGGACCGGGAGCGCCCGCCGATCGGCTGCTGGTGTCGGGCAACATCGAGGCCCACGAGAGCGTCCTCAGCTTCAGCGACGTCCAGGGACAGATCACCGCGCTGCCGTTCGACGAAGGCAAGGTGGTCGCCGCCGGCACCGTGCTCGCACGCCTCGACGCGGCGGTCTACCGCAAGCAGTTTCAGATCGACACCGCGGCGCTCGCGGTCGCCGAGCGCCAGGTCGACGTCGCGCACGGCAACCTCGCGGCGGCGCGCAGCGCCGTCACGAGCGCGGCCCTGGATCTCGCCGAGAAGCGGCGCGATCTCGCCCGCACCGCCGGCCAGTTCGCGATCGGCTCGGCCTCGCGGCAGGCTTACGATCTCGCCCGCACCGCGGCCGGCCAATCGGCCGCGGCGCTCGCGCACGATCGGGCGCTGCAGGCGGTCGCACGGAATGACGTCGCGCTCGCCGCCGCGAACGTCGTGGCGGCCCGCGCGAAAGTCGCGCTCGCCCGGGTGACGCTCGGCTATACGGTGCTGCGGGCGCCGTTCAGCGGCGTGCTCGCGGTCCGGGAAGCCGAACTCGGCGAGCTCGCCGGGCCGGGCGTCGCGATCTTCACGCTCGACGATCTCGATCACGTGTGGCTGCGTGCGTACGTGAACGAGCCCGACCTCGGCAAGATCCGGCTCGGCGAGCCGGCCGAGATCACGACCGATGCCTACCCGGGCCGGCGCTTCCCCGGCCACATCGTGTTCATCTCGTCGCAGGCCGAGTTCACGCCGAAGACGGTGCAGACGCACGCGCAGCGGATCACGCTCGTCTACCGCGTCCGCATCGACGTCGACAACCCGGACCATGCGCTCCTGCCCGGCATGCCG
>JAKBCG010000213.1 GCA_021808035.1 Pseudomonadota bacterium | reverse complement strand
GGATCGCGCCGGCCGCGATCAGCTTGTCGACCATCGGATGATGCGCGGTCGGCACCTCGTCCCAGAGGAACGAGCCGATCGTCTTGCGCCAGCCCGCGACCGAGGTCTCTTCCTTGATCGCGACCGGAATGCCCTCGAGCGGCCGCGCGGTCCCCGCGCGGTAACGCGACTCGGCGGCGCGCGCGGCCGCGAGCGCGGCGTCGGCGTGGATCGCGGTCGTCGCGTTCAGGGTCGGGGCCAGCCGCTCGGTCCGCTCGAGCACGGCGCGCATCAGGTCGACCGGCGAGCGCTCGCCGGCGCGGAACGCGCGGATCGATTCGCTCGCGGAGCGGTAGCAGACATCGTCGTTCATCGTCCGGATCCTCCGGGCGGGGCCGCGCCCGCCGCCTGCGTCACAGTTCGAGCGCGAGCTTCCCGCGGCGGCGGGTGTGCAGCACGAGACCCCAGAGGCACCCGGCCGCGAGCCAGGACGAGCCGACGATCAGCGCGAGCCGGCTCATCCCGGAGAGAACCATCAACACCACCGCGATTCCGAGCACCGGCGTGACCCAGTGCACCAGCCAGCGGCGCGAGCGGCGCCGCCACACGAACTCGACCAGCACCGACAGGTGCAGCATCAGGAACCCGCACAGCGCGCCGAAGTTCACGATCGTCGCGAGATCGCCGAGGCGGTTGCGCATCGCGAGTGCGACCGTGAGCGAGATCGCCGACGCGGTGAGCATGCCGACGTAGGGCGTGTGGTAGCGCGAATGGATCCGCGCGAGCGCCCCCGGCAGCTGCCGGTCCCGGCCCATCGCATACAGCACCCGCGCGACCCCGATCAGCATCGGAATCGCGTTCGACAGTCCGATCACGAGCACGTAGGTCCACGCGATCACCTGCGACGACCACGGTCCGACCGCCCAGGCCGCGAGCTCGTAGATCGCCGCGGCCGGATCCCGGATCGCGATCCCCGGCAGCAGGTTGCCAAGCACCCACGCGACCAGCACGAAGAACACGCCGGAGATCACCAGCACGCCGATGATCGCGCGGCCGATCAGGCGCGGGTCGTCGCCGACGACTTCCTCGGAGAGCGTCGAGATCGCGTCGAAGCCGAGGAAGGACATCACGCAGATCGAGGTCGCGGTCAGCAGCGCCGCGCCGTCGAACGAACCCGGGTTCCAGAACGGTCTCGCGCTGAGCGCGCCGGTGCCCTTGCCGTGCGCGAGCGCGACCACGCACAGCACGACGAACCCGACCGTGACCACCGTCTGGATCGCGACGGCGATGAAGTTCGCCCGCGTGGTCACGGTCACGCCGAACCAGTTGATCCCGAGGGTGGAGGCGACCATCAACACGATCCAGACGGAACGGTCGACCGACGGCAGCAGCGAGCCGAGCGCGACCGCGATCAGCACAAAAACGAACGCCGGGATCAGCAGGTAGTCCAGCAGGATCATCCAGCCGGCGACGAACCCGGGGAAGGCCCCGATCGCGTGCCGCGCGAACCCGTAGACCGAACCCGCGGACGGCGTCGTCTCGCTCATCACCGCGTAGCTCTTCGCGGTGAAGAACATGCAGACGCCGCCGAGCACGTAGGCGAGCGCGATCAGCCCCTTCGAGGCGTCCCAGACGAAGCCGATGGTCGAGAACGGCGTGATCGGCGCGATGTACGCGAGCCCGTAGAGCACGAGGTCCCAGTACTTCAGCGTGCGCTTGAGTGGCTGCATCGTCCGCGCGTCCCTCGAGGCCCCCCGGCGGCGCCCCGGTTCAGTCCGATCCGAGTAGCTCGTCGACCGCCGCCGTGAACGCACGATCGTGCGCGGCGACGTCCGCGGCCGTCGTCGCCGGGGACATCAGCACCATGTTGTGGAACGGCGTGATCAGCACGCCGCGGTTCAGCAGATAGAGGTGCAGGTACGCCTCCAGGTCCCGGTCCGCGGCCGCCTTCGCGCTCGTGCCGTTGCGCGGCGGACTCGGCGAGAAGCCGTACTCGACGCGGCAGCCGAGCTGCACGACGTTCCACGGCAGCCCGCGCGACTCGATCGTGCGCGCGATCGATCCGCGCAACTCGCCGGCGAGCGCGATCATCCGCGCGAACGCCGTTTCGGTGAGCACCCCCTCGAGCGTCGCGCGCATCGCCGCGGCCGACAGCGCGTTGCCCGCGAGCGTTCCGCCGACCCCGCCGGTGTCCTCGTAGTCGACGCCCTCCTGCGCGGCGATCCGGCGGCCGACCTCGGCGCTCATTCCGAGCGCACCGCACGGGACGCCGCCGCCGATCGACTTGCCGATCGTCAGGAGGTCCGGCTCGAGCCCCCAGGCGCGGGTGCACCCGCCGCACCCGGCCGAGAACGTGTGCGTCTCGTCGATGATCAGCAGCGTGCCGTGGCGGCGGGTCAGCGACCGCAGCGCCTGGTGGTAGCCTGCCTCGGGCAGCACGATGCCCATGTTGGTCAGCGCCGGTTCCGCGATTACGCAGGCGACCGAATCGTCGGCGAGCGCCGCGGCGAGCTGGTCGACGTCGTTGAACTCGACCGCGCGCGTCGTCGTCGCCGGGTCGACCGCGGGCCCGACGTTGCCCTCGCGCGTCCGGGTCGTGCCGTCCGGCGCGCGGACCACGAAGGTCTCGTCGACGGTGCCGTGGTAGCAGTAACTGTGCACGATCACCCGCCGCCGGCCGGTGATCTGCCGCGCGAGGCGCAGCGCCGTCCGGTTCGCGTCGGTCGCGGACAGCGTGAACTGCCAGTAGCGCAGCCCGAACCGGTGCGCGAGGTTCTCCGCCGCGCCGACGCTGTCCTCGGTCGGCAGCATCATCGTCGTGCCGCGGCCGACCTGCGCGCGCACCGCCTCGACCATCGCGGGCGGGCCGTGTCCGGCCATCGCGCCGGTGTCGCCGAGGCACAGGTCGACGTACGCATGACCGTCGACGTCGACGATCCGCGAACCCGTCGCGTCCGCCGCGTAGACCGGGAAGCCGCCCGGCCAGCGCGCCATCCACGGCATCGGCACGCCGCCCAGCATCGACTCGCGCGCCCGCTCGTGCAGCGCCCGCGAGCGCGGGTGCGCGTCCGCGAACGCCGCCGCCTCGCGCGCGTGCAACCGGCGCAACCGCTCCCGGTCGATCGACCCTCCCGCTCCGCGAATCCCGGCCGATGAACTCATTCCGCTCCCTCCGCTCCGCCACCGCGGCGCGCCGCGGCGCGCCGCGGCGTTGACAACGCCTCGGCGTCGCGATTACAGTCCCTCGACGACTAGAATAGATGTCGGATCCCGCCAAGACAACGAATTTCGTCGAACGACGCACCGGAGACCACGATTTCAGTCGCCCCTGCCCCGCCCAGCTCACGCGCTCCCTCGCGACGACGCATGCGGCGCGGACGTGGTCGGGCCGGCGCCGCGCACCCGGCCGGGCGCGCTCACGATGCCGGTCTCGACGCGATCGACGTCGCGATCGTCCGCGAGCTGCAGACGGACGGCCGGATGGCCTACGGTCGGCTCGGCGCGCGCGTGGGGCTCTCCGAGGCCGCGGCCCGCCAGCGCGTGCAGCGCCTGCTCGCCCGTGGCGTGATGCAGATCGTCGCGGTCACGGACCCGATCCAGCTCGCCTCGAAGTCGATGGCGCTGGTCGGGATCAAGGCGCGCGGCGACTCCCGCCGGATCGCGAAGGCGCTCGGCGCGCTCCCCGAATCGATCTACGTCGTCGCGACCGCGGGGCCCTACGACGTGATCGCGGAGATCGTCTGCGAGGACCACGCGCATCTGCTGCGCGTGACCAACGACAAGATCCGCCGCTTGCGCGGCGTCGCCGACATCGTGATCCTGATGTATCTCGGCACCTACAAGCACGTATTCAACTACGCGGTCAATTAACTGAGGATGCGGACCATGAACCATTGCCGTCTCGACCGGGCTCGCGCGCGCCGCCTCGGCGCCGCCGCGGGCGTCACCTGCGTGCTCGCGATCGGCCTCGCGGCCGCGCAGACGACCGATGCCACGGGCGCGTCGGCCCAGTCCGCGGATCAACTGCAACAGATCGTCGTCACGGCCGAGCGGCGCACCGAGCGCCTGATGGACGTGCCGATGAGCGTGACCGCCTTCGGGCGGCAGGCGCTCCAACAGCAGCAGCTGCACACGATCGACGACCTCGCGCGGGTCGCGCCGGGCATCACGTTCCAGCGCAACGGCACGAGCGTGTCCGGCAACTACAACGACGAGGACTCGGACATCTCGATCCGCGGCGTCGATTCCAACGCCGGCGCCTCGACCACCGGGGTCTACGTCGACGACACGCCGATCCAGGGGCGCCACTTGAACTTCGGCACCGTGATGCCGTACCCGCAGATCTTCGACCTGGAGCGGGTCGAGGTGTTGAAGGGACCGCAGGGCACGCTGTTCGGCGCGGGGTCGGAGGGCGGCACCGTGCGCTTCATCACCCCGGATCCCGGCCTTCATCGTTACTCGGGGTTCGCCCGCGCGGATTTCGGCGAGATCGACGGGGGCGGCAACGACTACGCGGCCGGCGCGGCGTTCGGCGGGCCGATCATCGACGGCAAGCTCGGGTTTCGCGTCAGCGCGTCGATCCGCCACGACGGCGGCTGGGTCAACCGCGTGAGCTACGCGCCACCGCCGAGCACGCTGGTCAATTGCACGCCCTGCTACGGCACCGCGCCCGCGACCGTGTACACCGGCTCGCCGACGATCACCGGCGTGACCGAGGCGAACGCGAACTGGCAGGACTCGGCGACGTTCCGCGCGGCTCTCAAGTGGCGGCCGAACGACGACTTCTCGATCATGCCGTCGTTCTACGTGCAGACGCTGCACATCAACGACACCGGGGTCTATTGGCGGAATCTCTCCGTCCCCGCGCGCAACGACTACAACAACGGCAACCTGCAGCGCGACCCGAGCACCGACCCCTGGTACATCGGCGCGGTCAAGGTCGAATGGAGCCTGCCCGGCGTGCAGTTCACGTC
>JAKBCG010000212.1 GCA_021808035.1 Pseudomonadota bacterium | reverse complement strand
CTACCAGGCGAGCCGCGACAACCTCCTCTACGTGAGCGCCGCGAAGGGATTCCGGCCGGGCGGCATCAACGCCACCCTGCCGCAGAACTGCTCGCAGGGACTGCCGCAGCAGCCGCCGTCGTATGCGTCGGACTCGCTGTGGCAATACGAGCTCGGCTCGAAGAACACGCTGTTCCGCGACCGGCTCGAGGTCAGCGCGTCGATCTATTACCTCAAGTGGAACAACATCCAGCAGTTCGTCTACCTGACCTGCGGCCTCGGCTTCGATTACAACCTCGGCTCCGTCACCGGCAAGGGCGGCGACGTCACGATCAACTGGCGGCCGACCGAGGACCTCACGCTCGGCTTGAACGGCGCGTACACGGACTCGACCTTCACGACCAACGTGTCGCTCGCCGGCGTCTATCCGCTCGTGACCGCCGGCGATCACCTGCCGGCCTCGCCGTGGAACGTCGATGCGAATCTTAGCTACGAGTGGCACTCGCTGCCGCACCGGCCGTACGTGCGCGCCGAGTACCAGTTCTCGACCGCCCAGAACTCGCTGCAACCGTACCAGGACCCGGCCAACGCGCCGAACGACGATCCGACCTTGCCCGGACTGCCGACGGTCAGCGTGCTGAATCTTCGTGCCGGCATGTACTTCGGCGGCTGGGACGTGATGCTCTGGGTCCACAACCTGACCAACTTCCACAGCCCGCTGTTCCTCGCGCGCGACCTGGCGACGACGCCGCTGAACGGCTTCCCGCCGAATTTCGACACGAACTACTTCGCGCGCGGCTATCAACCGAGGACCTACGGCTTGACCGCGTCGTACCACTTCTGATGGGCTTCTCAGCCGGGGGCGCCGCGTGACCGGCGGAGCGCGCCACGACGCGCTGGTCACCGGCGCCGGGTCCGCGACCGGCATCGGCTTCGCGGTCGCGGCGCGCCTCGCCGCCACGGGAATGCGGGTCGCGATCACCAGCACCACGGTGCGGGTCCACGAGCGCGCGGCCGAGTTGCGCGCGCGCGGCCACGCGGTGCACTCGGTGGTCGCGGACCTGACCGTTCTGCCCGCGGCGCGCGCGCTCGCCGCCGAGATCGGGCCGGTGTCGGTGCTGGTGAACAACGCGGGGATGGGGTCGGTCGGCGAGCCCGCGGTCAGCAAGCCGTTCGTCGACTTCGACGAGGACGAATGGGACCGGATGATCGCGGTCACGCTGAAGACCGCGTTCGCCGCGACGCGCGCGTTCCTGCCGGCGATGATCGCCGCGCGCTACGGCCGGATCGTGAACGTCGCGTCCGTGACCGGACCTTACGTCGCGATCGCCGGTTCCTCGGCGTACGGCGCGGCGAAGGCCGGCATGGTCGGCCTGACGCGGGCGCTCGCGCTCGAAGCGGGTCCCTATGGCGTCACGGTGAACGCGGTCGCGCCCGGCTGGATCGCGACCGCCTCGTCGAGTCCCGCCGAGATCGCCGCGGGCGCGCAGACACCCGTGGGCAGACCGGGGACCCCCGAGGAAGTCGCGCATTCAGTCGCGTTCCTCGCGTCGGCCGGCGCGAGCTACGTGAACGGCGAGACGCTGGTCGTCGACGGCGGCAACATCCTCCAGGAAGCCAAGGGCCGGTCGCCCGATCGCGGTTGATCCGGCGCGCGATCGATGTCCCTGCGAACGGTACTGATCACGGGCGGCGCGAGCGGGATGGGGCTCGCGACGGCACGGCGTTTCGCGGGCGCCGGGTATCGCGTCGTGATCGGCGACCGCGACCGCGCCGCGCTCGACGCGGCGGTCACGGCGCTCGGCGCCGGAGCCGGAGCCGGCCTGCTCGCGGTCCCGGTCGACGTCACGAGCCCGCCGGCGTGCGAGACGCTCGTCGCGCGTTCGATTGCGGCGTTCGGGCGTCTCGACGTGCTCGTGAACTCGGCCGGCGTCTGGCTCGAGGGACCGGCCGAGCAGGTGACCGAGGCCGACTTCGACCGGGTGCTCGCGGTGAACCTCAAGGGGACGTTCTTCGCGTGCCGGTCGGCGATTCCGCACCTGGTGGAATCAGGCGGCTCGATCGTGAACCTGGCCTCGGACGCCGGACTCGTCGGCAACGCCGGCGCGAGCGTGTACAGCGCGTCGAAGGGCGGCGTCGTGCTGTTGTCGCGCTCGCTCGCGCTCGAGCTCGCGCCGCGCGGCGTGCGGGTGAACGCGGTGTGCCCCTGCGACGTCGCGACGCCGATGATCGAGTTCCAGGCGGCGACCTATGGCGGCGGCGATCCCGGTCGCTACAAGGCAGATCTGCTCGCCCGCTATCCGCAAAAGGATCGCGCGCGGTTCGCGACGCCGGAGGAGATCGCCGGATTCATTTATTATCTCGCGTCGGAGCAGGCTGCGCCGATCACCGGCGCGGCGATCCCGATCGATTTCGGCTTGACCGCGGGTTATTGACCGCGGGTTGTTGACAGGAGCGACTCCACGATGCACGCGACCGGTCTCGTCTCTCACGAACGCTACTTCTGGCACGACCCGGGCAGCGGCGCCGGATTCAGCACCTCGAGCGACTACGTCGAGCCCGATCCGCATCCGGAGAGCCCGTCGACCAAGCGCCGGATGCTCTCCTTGCTCGCGGTCAGCGGACTCACCGACCGGCTCGTGCCGATCGCGCCCCGGCTCGCGACGATCGAGGAGCTGCGCGCGTTCCACACCGATCGTTACATCGAGCAGGTGCGCGCGCTCTCCGCCGGCGGCGGCGGCTCGATCGGCGACAGCGCGTCGATCGGCCACGGCAGCTTCGAGATCGCGCGTCTGGCGGCCGGCGGGTGCATCGAGGCGGTCGACGCGGTGCTCGGCGGCAAGGTCGCGAACGCGTACGCGTTGGTGCGGCCGCCCGGCCACCACGCGGAACCCGACCGCGGCCGCGGGTACTGCGTATTCGGCAACGCGGTGATCGCGGTGAAGCACGCCCAGCGGGTGCACCGCCTGAACCGGATCGCGGTCGTCGACTGGGACGTGCACCACGGCAACGGCACCGAGCTTGCGTTCCTCGACGATCCGTCCGTGCTCACGATCTCCGTGCACCAGGACCGCTGCTACCCGCTGGACAGCGGGTTCCTCGACGTCGTCGGCACGGGGCGCGGCGCGAACACGAACCTGAACGTTCCGCTGCCGCCCGGCAGCGGCCACGGCGCGTTCGTCGCGGCGTTCGAGCGCGCGGTGATCCCGGCGCTGCACCGCTTCCGCCCGGAGCTCATCGTGATCTGCTCGGGCCTCGACGCGAACATGATGGATCCGATCGGCCGGATGCTCGCGACCAGCGAGACCTACCGGACGCTCGCGAAGCAGGTGATGGCCGCGGCCGATGCGCTGTGCCACGGGCGGCTCGTCGCGCTGCACGAGGGCGGCTATTCGAATGCGTACGTGCCGTTCTGCGGACTCGCCGTCGTCGAGGAGTTCGCGCGCCACCGGACCCCGGCGGCGGACCCTTTCCTCGAGGAGTTCATGGCGATGGCCGGTCACGACCTGCTGCCGCACCAGGCGGCCGTGATCGACGCGGCAGCCGCGCTCGCGGCGCGGGTCCCCCGGGTCAACTGACCCGGGGTCAGCTGAAGCGCAGCGCGTCGAATCGCGCGGCGTCCGCGTCACCCGCGCGTTTCTGCGCGCGGATCTCCTCGACCAGTTCGAGCGCGCTCTTCCCGCAGGGCGGGAGCTCGGCGCCGCTGGTCGCGAGCGGCGTGACCCGGCCGCCCCAGCGCAGCAGGTGCGCCGACAGCGTCAGTCCGCCGCCGAACGCGGGCATCAGGACGAGGCCGCCGGGCGGCACCCGGCCCGCCTCGAGCGCTTCGACGAGCGCGACCGGTGCGGTCGCGGAGCTCATGTTGCCGTACTTCTGCACAGTCAGATGGAGCTTCGCGGGATCCGCGCCGATACGCTTCGCGACCGCCTCGATGATCCGCAGGTTCGCCTGGTGGGGCACGACCAGGTCGACGTCCTCGATCGCGATTCCCGCGCGTCCGAGCACCTCGCGACTTGCCTCAGCCATCCCGTGGGTCGCCTTGCGGAAGATCTCCTGGCCGTCGAAGTCCCAGCGGGTCTGACCGAATTGGACGCCCAGATTCGCGTACATCGTCCCCATCCCGCGCACCCGCAGGATATCGCGGGACTCCGCGTAGCACTGCAGCTTCTCCGCGATCACGCCGCTCTCTTCCGCGCTCTCCTGCAGCACCGCGGCGGCGGCGCCGTCGCCGAACAGCACCGCGACGTTGCGGTTGTTCCAGTCCATGTAGCGCGAGATCAGCTCGACCCCGATCACGAGCGCGGTGCGCGCGACACCGGTGCGGATCATCGCGGTGCCGATCGACAGCCCGTACATGAAGCTCGTGCACGCGGTGTTGACGTCGAACGCCGCCGCCTGCGCCGCGCCGATGCGCCGTTGGACCGCCGAGGCGCTGTTCGGAACCGCCTCGTCGTTGCTGCAGCTGCCGTAGATCACGAGGTCGATGTCGGCGCCGCCCAGGCCCGCGCAGGCGATCGCGCGCTCCGCGGCGACGGTCGCGAGCTCGATCCCGGAGACATGCGAGATCCGCCGCTCCTTCATCCCGGTGCGCGTCGTGATCCACTCGTCATCGGTCGCGAGGAAGGTCGACAGGTCGCGGTTGGTCAGCACGGCCGGCGGCAGGCACTTGCCCCAACCGGTGATCGCGGCATGACGCATGGAATCTCGCCTCGCCGCCGTTACGGTACCGATCCTCAGCGCCAGATCGAGCAGTTGTCCGGCGCGGGACGATCCGCGAAGCGGTCGCGGATCCACTGGAGTTGATAAGGCGTCGATTTGTCCATCAAGGGGTCGTGGTCGAGACCGGGAAAGATCTTGAACTCGAGGTGATACCCCAGGCGGCAGGCGCGCCGGACGATCGGCTCGATCGACGGCGGCGGCACCGACACGTCCGCGCCGCCGGCGAGCACCAGCAGCGGGCGATTCACGTGGGGC
>JAKBCG010000211.1 GCA_021808035.1 Pseudomonadota bacterium | reverse complement strand
ATTGCCTCGAGCGCCGAACGGTGCTGCTCGAAAACCTGTTGCGCACCGCCAACAAGCACGGTGATCTCGCCGGCCTCGGCGCGATGCACGCCGCCGGTCACCGGGCAGGCGAGGGTCTCGATACCGCGTTCCGACGCCTTTCTCGCGATCGCTTCTATGTCGGCGAAATCGTTCGTGCTCATCTCGATCCAGGTCGATCCGGCCCGCAATCGCGGCAGCGCGTCGTCCATCACCGTGCGCGTCGCCTTCGGCGACGGCAGGCAGGTGATCAGCGCATCGCATCCGGACGCGAGTTCCTCGATCGACCCCGACCAGGTCGCCCCGGCCGCGAGAACGAGCTCCGCCGCCGACCGGTCGAGGTCATGGACCGTGACCGCGATCCCGGCGCGGGCGAGGTTCGCCGCGAGATGCTTGCCCAAATTGCCCAAACCGATGAATCCGTAACGCATGTCGATGTCGTCCTCGTCAGAGCGGCCGATCGGCCATTTCCAAATGCAGCTTCCCGGTCGGCTCGTACGGGTGCGCGAGCGCGACCGCCTCGTTCAACTCGACCCCGAGACCGGGCTCGGTCGGCGGAATCACGTAGCCATCCTCCCAGCGGATCGGCTTCTTCAGCAACTGCGCCTGGAACCCGTCCCAGCGCAGGATGCTCTCGAGGATCAGGAAGTTCGGCGAGCAGGTCGCGATCTGGATGTTCGCCGCGCCGACGACCGGGCCGCAATAGAGGTGCGGCGCGATCTGCGCGTAGTGCACCTCGGCGAGCGCCGCGATCTTCTTCGCTTCCAGCAGTCCGCCGACGCGACCGAGGTCCATCTGCAGGATGTTCGCCGCCCCGGTCGCGAGCACCCGCGCGAACTCGTACTTCGTCGCGAGTCGCTCGCCGGTCGCGATCGGGATCGTCGTCGACCGGGCGACCTGCGCCATCGCCTCCGGCATGTCCGGCGGAACCGGCTCCTCGAACCACAGCGGATCGAACGGCTCGAGATGCCGCGCGAGCCGGATCGCGCCGGACACGGTGAACTGACCATGCGTGCCGAGCAGCAGATCCGCCTTGCCGCCGATCGCCTCGCGCATCAAGCGCAGGTGCTTCACGACCCGCTCGATCGATTCCTGCGTCGGCTGGCGCGGATCGTAGGCCGAGTATCCGCCGAGCGGATCGAATTTGAGTCCGGTGAAGCCCCACTTCACGTACTCGGCCGCGCGCTCGGCCGAGCGCGCGGAATCCAGGTAGAAATCGTCGCCTTCGCCGGCTTTCGGATAGAGATAGGTGTAGGTGCGCAGGCGTTCGTGCACGCGCCCCCCGAGCAGGTTGTAGACCGGCTGGCCGGTCGCCTTGCCGACGATGTCCCAGCAGGCCATCTCGAGACCGCTCAACACGCCGGCGAGGGAGATGTCCGGCCGCGCGGAGAATCCCGAGCCGTACGACTCGCGCCACAGCGCCTCGATCTGGAACGGATCGCGTCCATGGAACCGGCGCTCGAACAGATCCTCGACCATCCGCGCGATCACGTGGGGCCCGAAGGTCGCCGCGTAGACCTCGCCGACGCCTTCGATCCCGCACGCGGTGCGCAGTTTCAGGAACACGAAATACCGGCCGCCGAAGCCGGGCGGCGGATTGCCGACGACGAACACCTTCACGCTATCGAGTTTCATGCGGGCTCCTCAGGGGGAAATTCAGCCGCGCCCGCTCGCGATCAGGTCCGCGACCTTGCGGGCGACCATCAAGGTGGGGGCGTTGGTGTTCGCCGAGGTCACCGTCGGGAACACCGATGCGTCGATCACGCGCAGCCGCTCTAGCCCGTGCACCCGCAACGCCGGGTCGACGACCGAACCGTCGATCCCGGGTCCCATCCGGCAGGTGCTGACCGGATGATAGACGGTCGCGGATCGCGCCCGAAAATCGGCCAGGAGGCCGGCGTCGTCGAGCGCGTCGAGCGCGGGAGGCAGTGCGCTGCGGATCAAGCCGCGCATCGCTTGGGTGCGAGCGATCCGCTGGATCAAGCGCCCGCCGTGCACGACGTCCGCCTCGTCCTCCGGCGTCGCCAGGTAGTTCGGCTGGATCGACGGCGGTGCGCGAAAGTCCGGCCGGGTCACGAGAATGCGACCGCGACTCGTCGGGCGGGTCGGCTGGAAGCACAGGATGAAACCGGGGAACGGGTCGACGTCGATGCGCTTGCGGCTCGAGTCCCCGGCGCCATAGGTGATCGGATTGAAATAGAGCTGCACGTCGGGCCGATCCGACGCCGGATTCGCCCGCAGGAATCCGCCAAACTGATTCACGCTGAGCGCGAGCGGACCCTTCTTGAATAACAGATAATTCAATCCATTACGTAATTTTCCAAGAAGTGGTCTTAGTTCATCGTTGAGCGTCGGTTCGGTCGCGACGAACGAGTAGCTGACCGCGAGATGATCCTGCAGGTGATCACCGACCGCGGGATTGTCGAGGATCACCGGAATCCCGAGACCTTGCAGGTGGGCGCCGGGCCCGATCCCGGAGAGCTGCAGCAGCTGCGGCGAGTTCACCGCGCCTCCGCAAACGATCACTTCGCGCGCGGCGGTCGCGGTGCGCCGCTCACCGTCCACCCAGAACTCGACGCCGGTCGCGCGGCGGCCCTCGAACAGTACGCGGCTCGCCCAGGCGTGCCTGGTCAAGGTGACGTTGGGGCGGCGCAGCGCAGGACGCAGGAACGCATCGGCCGCCGACCAACGCCGACCGTCGCGCACCGTGATCTGATAACAGCCGACCCCTTCGGGTTGCTCGCCGTTGAAGTCGTCGCTGACCGGTAGTCCGAGCTCCGCGGCCGCCGCGAACCAGTGGCGCCGGAGCGGGTGCAGGAACGGGTTCACGTCCTTCACGTCGAACACGCCGCCGCCCGGGGAACGGCCCTGTGGATCGACCCGCCGCTCATTGAGTTCGAAGATCGGCCGCACGTCGTCCCAGCCCCAGCCGACATTGCCGAGTCGGCGCCAATCCTCGAAATCGGCCGGCATCCCACGGCAATACACCAACGCGTTGATCGAGCCGGAGCCGCCGACGACGCGGCCGCGCGGCCAGTACATCCGGCGGTTGCCGAGCCCCGGACTCGGGTCGGCTTCGTACCGCCAGTTCACCCGCGGGTCGGCGAAGGTACGGCCGTAGCCGATCGGTGTCTTGATCCAGAAGCTGTCGTCGGGACCGCCCGCTTCGAGCACGAGCACGCGGTGGCGGCCGTCGGCGGACAAACGTTCCGCGACGACGCATCCCGCGGAGCCTGCGCCCACGACGATGTAGTCGTAGTTCTCCACCGGCGCCACTTTAACGCGATGCGGGACGCACGCGATGCTTTTTCAAGATCCCCGCATGCGTTTATGCGCGCCCCTACCCGGGCCCGCCGTCCCGACGACCGATCTCGCACACCGGCGGGGAACGTTGTAAGGTGACCGAGACTGCGTGCCCGGTGGCGGCGCGCCCATCGCATCACGTGACGAGGAGGCCCGAACGAGTGATCACCACGGCTGCCGATGCCATATCCGTCCGCCATCCCTCGCACGTCGAGCGCTGGTACGTCCTGATCGTGAGCTGCCTCATCTACACCGTGAACATTGCCGATCGGTATGTGATGTCCACGATATTGGAGCCGATCCGGCTCGAACTGCACCTGACCGACCAGGGCATCGGGGTGCTCACCGGAGTCTCGCTCGGGCTCTTCTATGTGACCGCCGGCATTCCGATCTCCTGGCTCGCGGACCGGGCGAACCGCCGCAACATCCTCGCGCTCTCATTGGTCGCGTGGTCGGCGATGACGACGCTGTGCGGACTCTCGCGCAACTATTGGCAGTTCCTGTTCGCACGGATCGGCGTCGGTGTCGGCGAGGCGGGCGGCACGCCGCCGTCGACCGCGATCGTCTCGGATTACTTCCCGGCCGATCGGCGGCCGATGGCGCTCACGGTGCTCGCGCTCGGCGCGCCGTTCGGCGCCTGGGTCGGTTACGACATGGCGGGCGCGATCGCGCATGCCTATGGCTGGCGTTACGCGTTGTTCGCGCTCGGCGTCCCCGGCGCGATCCTCGGCGTGCTCGTCTATCTCACGATCCGCGAGCCGAAGCGTGGCCGACTCGACGGGCTCACCGCCGACCACGAGAAGGCGACGCTCCTCGAGAGCTGCCGCTTCCTGTGGAAGCAGAAAGCGGCCTTTCACGTCGTGATGGGCGGCGGCGTCTGCGCGCTGTGGGGCTGGGGGCTCATCTGGTGGACCCCGGCGTTCCTGACGCGCACCTACGGGTTGAACGTCGCTCAGGCGGGCGACGCGCTCGGCTGGATCCATCTGGTCGGTGGTTCGGTCGCGACCGTCGGGACCGCGTGGCTGCTGTCGCGGCCCTGGATGGCCGATCCGCGGCGGGTGGTCTGGCTGCTCGGACTCGGGGTCGGCCTGACGACGATCCCGTCGTTCATCGCGTACTTCACCCACACGTTGTGGATCGCGAAACTGATGTTCTGGCTGTTCGTCCCGGCGATCTATTTCTACATCGGTCCGTGCTTCGGGTTGCTGCAGAACCTCGCGCCGTGCCACATGCGCTCGATGTTCATCGCGATCTCGCTGCTGGTCGCGAACGTGTTCAACCTGGTGGTCGCCCCGCAGTTCGTCGGGCTGCTGAGCGATCATTTCGCTGGCGCGCACGGGGCCGACGCGGCCTCGCTCCGGCTCGCGTTGCTGATCCTCGCGCCGACCGGCTTCTGGGCGACCTACCATTTCTATCTCGCCGGCAAGACGATCGTGAAGGATCAGGAGCGCGCGATCGGGCTCACCAAGGCTTGGTCGCCGTGACGCGGCGGGCCGCCGGCTCCTCGGGCACGACGAGCGCGAAGCCGGATTTCGACCGACGCTGGTTGCCGCTGAACGCGTTGCGCGCGTTCGAGGGCGTCGCGAAGCACAACAGTTTCACGGCTGCGGCGAACGCGCTGCTGATCTCGCAGAGCGCGCTGTCCCGGCACG
>JAKBCG010000210.1 GCA_021808035.1 Pseudomonadota bacterium | reverse complement strand
GGAACCTACATCGCCGAGCACACGCAGGAGCGCTCGCTGTTCCGCTTCTTCCGGATCTCCCGCCCCGGCGGGGAACGGCTGAAGCCCGCGCGCACCAGCGAGACGGTGAAGGTCCGGGTCGCGCGCTCGGCCGAGCGCGCGAAGCTCGATCTCGATCGCGACACCCGCGTCGTCGAGATCACCCGCACCCGCGTGATCGACGGACAGCCGGCGCTGCACGAGGTGATCGTCCTGCCCGCGCCGCTGTTCCCCGGGATCGAGAAGCGCGCCGGACTGCCGAACACGCTGTACTCGTTGTATCAGACCGAATACGGCATCAACATCGTCGCGACGCGCGAGGAAGTGCGCGCGGATCTCGCGACCGCGGCGGACCAGCGGATCCTCGGCGTCCCGGCCGGCAGCCCGGTCCTGGTGATCGACCGGGTCGCGCTGTCGCTGCAGCAGCGCAAGGTCGAATGGCGCGTGAGCCGCGTGAAGTCGCAGGGCCTCGTCTACGCCGTGACCCTGACCTGAACCGGTCCCGCGCGCGGCGGGTCAGTTCTGCGTGAGACCGGCGTCGACCAGGAAATTCGCGCCGGTGCACCCCGCGCTCTCGTCGGATCCGAGGAACAGCGCGAGCCGGGCGACGTGGTCCGCGGTCAGACGGAACTTCAACGCCTGGAGCTCGATGAACTGCCGGTCCAGCTCGGGCGTGAGCCACAGCGCGCGTTGACGTTCGGTCAGGATCGCGCCCGGGACGATGCAGTTCACGCGGACGCCGGACGAGCCGAGCTCGCGCGCGAGCGTGCGCGTGAGACCGTTGATCGCGGCCTTCGAGGTCGTATAGGCGGCCATGCCGGGGCGGCCCCGCATCCACGAGACCGAGCCCAGCATCACGATCGACCCGCCGCCGCGCGCGGCCATTCCCGGCGCGGCCGCCTGGCTCGCGAAGAACTGATGATCGAGGTTGAGCGCGAGCAGCCGCCGCCAGTCGGCCGGCTCGATCGTCGCGAACTCCTGCCGGTCGTCCTTGCCGGCGTTGTTCACCAGCACGCCGATCCCGTCCTGCGCGCGCTCGACCGCGGCGACCGCGGCCCGCAGCGCGCCGATGTCGAGGAGGTCGCACTCGATGAAGCGGGCGCCGGTGCGGCTCGCGAGCGATGCCCCGGCGTCCGTATCGACGTCGAGGAAGCAGACGCGCGCGTGCTGCGCGGCGAAGGCCTCGACGAACGCGGCGCCGATCCCGGACGCCCCGCCGGTGATCAGCACCGAGCGGCCTTCGAGCGAGCGGTATTGGACGGACGGGAGAGTGGGGTTCATCACGGCACCTTCGGTGGTCGATCGGAGTCGGGGATCGGGTCACGCATCGGGATCGAACGCCCGCGGCGGCAAACCGGCGACTCCAACGTCCAGCGCGAACAGGTCGCCGCCCCGGCCGTCCGGGTCGCGGGCGGTCGTCACGTAGAGCGTCGTCAATCCCGGTCCGCCGAACGCGGGCATCGTCGGCGAACGCGCCGGGACGGGGTAGACGGTCATCAACCGGCCGTCGGGATCGTAACGGCAGATCCGGCCGCCCTCGTAGAATGCGCTCCAGTAGCATCCTTCCACGTCCACCGCGGCGCCGTCCGGACGGCCGCGATCCGTCGCCGTCGGCTCGATGCGCGCGAACACCCGGCGATTCGTCGCCGCCCCGGTCGCGACGTCGTAGTCGTACCGATAGACCACGAACCTCGGCGTATCGGAGTGATACAGCGTCCTGCCGTCGGGCGAGAACGCGAGGCCGTTCGACGTCATCAAGCCGTCGGCGAGGCGCGCGAGCCCGCGTCGATCGAGCCGGTACAAGCCGGCGCGACCGCCGGCCTTCGGCTCGTCGATCGTCCCGACGAGCAGCCGCCCGGCCGGATCGACGCGCCCGTCGTTGAAGCGGCTGACCGCGGGGTCCTCGGGATTCGCGGCGAGCAGCGCCCGTGTCGCGCCCGAAGGGTCGAATCGCCAGATGCCCGAACGCAACCCCGCGACGAAGCCGCCGCCGACGACCGGCGCGACGCACCCGATCGCCTCGCCCGCGTCGTACTCGACGCGCGTGCCCCGCGCCGGATCGTAGCGATACCAGCGGCCCGCGGGCACGTCCACGAACAGCAACTCGCCGGATTCGGGCAACCACACCGGGGATTCGCCGACCGCGCAGCCGCACTCGAGCACCCGGCGGAACGGCGCCACGCCTGGCGGTCGGGCAATCATGTGCGGCGCTCCGCGCCGATCGTGATCGCACCGCCGACGCGCTCGCCGGGAGCCACGACCGCCATCCGCCCGGATCGCAGCGCGGGTCGATTGAGCGCGTCGGCAACGTGACTGACCGGCTCGACGCCGAGGAAATCGCGGCCCGCCGGCACGAACACGCGCAGGACCGGGAACGAGCGATCCGCGGCGATCCGCACGTCGATGCCGTCGGGATCGACGAGCCACGCCTCCCCGCCCCAGCCGAAATGATCATTGTCCATGGACCGCTCTCCCACCTTCAACCCTCGGTCGGCGTCCCAGGGCAAGCCCGGAACCGCCTCGCAAGGCAGCTCATCGTCACCGTTGCGCCACCAACCGTCCGCCGCGAACCGCAACCACTGGCCGTCGCGGCGCGGGAACAGCGGATGCAAGCCGCAGCCGAGCGGCGCCTCGCCGTCCTCGAGGTTCCTCGCCTGCAACTCGATCCGCAGACCGTGAGGACCGATCGCGACCGATTCGACCGCGTCGAACGCGAACGGCCAGTCGAGCGCGTCGTCGCCGCGCGGCCGATGCTCGAGGCGCAGCTCGCACCCCGTCGCGTCGGCGCCGACGACCCGCCAGGACCGTTGCCAGCCGACGCCGTGCAGCGGATGCGCCCCATCGGGAAAATTACGGCGCAGGCGATACTCCCGCCCGTCGAACCGGAAGCGCCCGAGCGCGATCCGGTTCGCGTATGGCACGAGCGGGTAACAACCGGTGCGGCGCACGTCGTGCCGCGCGAGCGCCTCGTCCGGCGTCGGTCGCAGGACCGCACGCCCGGCAAACGAGAGGTCGACGATCGCGCCGCCGACCTCCGGCGCGACCGCCGCGCGCCACTCGCCCGCGCTCAACGCGATGCGCCCGGTCATCGCGGATTCAATAGGCGGCACCGGACGGCGGCGCGCCGGGGATCTGCCCCCGGATCGCGCCGATGAAGTCCGCCGCACGGCTGGTCAGCATCGCGAGATCGGAGGCGATCGCGACCCAGTCGTAGCCATAGCCGAGATACTGCGCGACGATCTCCGGGTTCGCCCCGACGATGCCGATCGGCTTACCAGCCGCGTGTGCATCCCGGGCCGCCTTCGCGATCGACGCCTGCACCTCGGGATGCGCGATCTCGCCGATCCGGCCCATCGCCGCCGACAGATCACCCGGCCCGAGGAACAGCGAATCGACACCCGGCACCGCCGCGATCGCCGGTAGCCGCGCGAGCGCCTCGGGCGTCTCGAGTTGGATCACGACCGCGATTCCGGCGTTCGCGGTATGCAGGTAGTCGCGGGTCTGTCCGTAACGCGACCCGCGGTGCACCGCCGCAACCCCGCGCACGCCCTGCGGCGGATAGCGGGTGTACGCAACCGCCGCGGCAGCCTCCTCGGCGCTCTGCACGAACGGGAACATCACGTTCCGCGCGCCCGCGTCGAGCACCCGCTTCACGTCGACCTGGTCGTTCCAGGGCACGCGGACGAGCGACTCGGACGGCGTCCCGGCGATCGCCCGCATCAAGCCGACCGCATCCGCCAGGTCGAGCGGACTGTGCTCCATGTCGACGACGAGGAAATCGAATCCGCAGAAGCCGAGCGCCTCCGCGACCGCCGGCGCCGCGGACATGAGCCAGGTCCCGAGCATCGGAACGTGCCCGGGCGTCGTGAGCCGCGTCTTGAACGGATTCGTCTGCATCGGGAAACTCCTCGGTATCAGTAGATCGGTGGCTCGGGCGTCGGTGCGCGCCCGGCGAGAAAATCGAAATCGCATCCCTGCGGCGCCTGACTCACGTGCGCGCGGTAGAGGGCCGCGTAGGAGCGCAGGTACTCGGGCGCCGGCGGGCGCCATTCCCCGCGCCGGCGCTGCCACTCGTCCGGCTCGACGCAGGCTTCGAGACGGCCCGCGGGCACGTCGAGCCGGATCCGATCGCCGGTGCGCAGCCACGCGAGCGGCCCGCCGATCGCCGCCTCCGGCGCCACGTGCACGATGCAGCAACCGTAATGGGTCCCGCTCATCCGCGCGTCCGAGATGCGGACCATGTCGCGTACGCCGCGCGCGAGCAGCTTCTTCGGGATCGGCAGGTTCCCCCACTCCGGCATCCCCGGCGCGCCGACCGGACCCGCGTTGCGCAACACGAGCACGGTATCCTCGTCCACGTCGAGCGCCGGATCGTCGATCCGCGCCGACAAGGTCGCGTGATCGTCGAACACCAGCGCGCGGCCTTCGTGCCGCAACAGGCGCGGATCGGCCGCGCTCGACTTCAGCACCGCGCCGTCCGGGCAGAGATTGCCGCGCAACAGCGCGAGCGTCGACCCGCGCGCCAGCGGCACCACGGGATCGTCGAGGCCGCGGATCACGTCGTCGTCCCAGCAGTGCGCGCCCGCGAGCGCCTCGCCGAGCGTGCGCCCCTCGACGGTGAGCGCGTCGGTGTCGAGCCGACCCGCGAGTTTCGCGAGCAGCGCGGGCATGCCGCCGGCGAAGAAGAAGTCCTCCATCAAGCGATCGCCGGAGGGGAACAGGTTCGCGAGCACCGGCGTCTCGCGCGCCGCGGCCGCGAGATCCTCGAGCGTCAGCGCGACGCCGGCCCGGCCCGCCATCGCGATCAGGTGGATCGCGGCGTTGGTCGACCCGCCGAGCGCCATGTACGCGACGACGCCGTTGCGAAACGCCGCCGCGGTCGCGACGCGGTCGATCGTCAGTCCCTCGTGCACCATCGCGACGATGCGTTCGCCGCAGGCCGACGCCATCCGCACG
>JAKBCG010000209.1 GCA_021808035.1 Pseudomonadota bacterium | reverse complement strand
TGCGCGGCGACGCTGAACCGGCGCAGCGGCAGGTGCTGCTCATCCACGAAGCGATCGACATAGAAACGCAGCAAGTCCGGGACGTCCTCCACATAGTCGCGCAAGGGCGGCACGCGAAGCGTGATCACGCCGAGATGCGCGAGCAGGTCGCGGCGGAACGGCTCGACGCCGATGCGCTGCTCGAAGCCCTCGACCGCGGAACCGATCCACCGCACGTCGAGCGGCAGATCCTCGCGACCGCCGGCCCGGCGGTACGAGCGTTGTTCGATCGCACCGAGCAGGAGCCGCTGCGCCTGCGCGTTCAAGTCTTCCAGCCCGGCGATATACAAGGTCCCGCCGGCGGCCCGCTCGAGCGCGCCCGGCTCGATCCGGCCGTCGCTCTCGATTCCCAGCAGCGCGGGCGCGGGGTCGGCGCCGAGGCTCGCCGCCACCACGACGACGAACGGACGGTCCGCGCGCGCGCTCAAGCTGTGCAGGTAGCGCGCGTGCGCCTCGCGGCCCGAACCCGCCTCGCCGATGAACAGCACCGGAGAATCGCTGGTCGCCGTCTGCTGGACGCGCTCGCGCAACAACTGCGACGCCCGCCCTTTGCCGATCGGCACCGTCAGCGCCGCCGGTTGCGTGCGCATCGCGGCGCGCTTGCGCCGGCCAGCCTCGAGGGCCCGCTCGACGGTGCGCAGGAGCTTGGTCAGCGACAGCGGCTTCTCGACGAAGTCGAAGGCGCCGAGCCGGGTCGCCTCGACCGCGGTCTCGACGGTCCCGTGACCGGACATCATCACGACCGGGGACTCGTCCCGGCGCGTCTCCGACCACTCGCGCAGCAGCGTGATTCCGTCCGAATCGGGCATCCAGATGTCGAGCAGCACCAGATCGTGCGCGTGCGCCGCACGGGCGGCGCGCGCCTCGGCCGCGTTCGCGGCGACATCGACCTCGTAGCCCTCTTCCGTGAGGATTTCCTGCAGCAGCTCCCGGATATCCTCCTCGTCGTCCACCACCAAGATTCTCGACGCGGTCATACGCGTTCTCTCCTCTTTTCGACCTTGCGCGGCTCGCGCACGCCGGCGATCCGTCCGCTCTCGCCGACCGGCAGCACGATTCTGACACGGGCGCCACCGACCGGCCGATTATCCGCTTCGATGCGTCCGCCGTGTTCCTCGACGATCTTCTTGACGATCGCGAGGCCGAGGCCGGTTCCCTTCGGCTTGGTGGTCACGTACGGATCGAAGATCGCGCCGATCGCCTCGCGCGGGAAGCCCGGACCGTTGTCGGCGACCACCACCGCGGCGACCGCCGTGCCGCCCTCCTCGGCCAGGTGCGTCTCGACGTCGATGCACGCGTCCGCCCGCCCCTCGAGCGCCTCCAGCGAGTTCGTGACCAGGTTGTTCAGGATCTGGCGGATCCGCATGCGGTCCGCCGAGATCTCCGGGAGGTGCTCGTCGAGATGCAATCGCAACTGCACGTCGTTCGCCTGCGCGCGATACAGGTCGACGACCTCGGTGACGAGCTGATTGAGGTCGAAGCGCGCGAAATGCAGGTCCGGCGCACGGGCGTACTCGCTGAACGCGTTGACCATCTGCTTCATCGCGTCGACCTGCGCGACGATCGTGTGGGTCGCGCGCTCGAGCACCTGGGCATCCTGGGGGTTCATGCTGCCGAGGAACTTGCGCCGCATCCGCTCCGCCGAAAGCTGGATCGGCGTCAACGGGTTCTTGATCTCGTGAGCGAGCCGGCGGGCGACCTCGCCCCAGGCGGCATCCCGCTGCGCCTGCAGCAGTGTCGTGATGTCATCGAAGACGAGCACCACGCCGGGCTCCGCGCCCAGGTCGTTCGGCAACGCGGTGCACGCGCACATCAGCACCCGGCGTCCGGCCTCGGATGGCAGCTCGAGCTGTTCGCGCCAGTCCCGTTCGTGCGCCGCGAGCCGCTGCATCACGGGTCCCAGGAACTCGCGGAACAGCAGGGCGTCGCTGATCGAGTCGTCGAACGGACGGCCGACCGCACCCTCCAGGTCGGCGCCCAGGATCGCGCTCGCCGCCTGGTTCGCGGTGCGCACGCGCAGGTCGGGCTCGAGCGCTATCACGCCGGTCGACAGGCGCGCGAGGATCACCGCGAGGCTCGCACGCTCGGCTTCGACCGCCTGTTGGCTGCGACTCGCCTCGAGCCGGGCGCGGGCGAGGCGCTTGGTCATCTCGTTGAACGAGGTCACGAGGAATCCGAGCTCGTCGCGTGAGGGCAGCGGCAGTTGCGTATCGAAGTCCCCGCGCGCGACCGCACGGGTTCCGGCGATCAGGTCCTGCACCGGCTGGACCAGGCGCTGCGCCGCGAAGAACGCGCCGTAGACCGCGGCGATCAGCGACAACAGCACGACGAACGTGAGAATCAGGATGAACGTCGACTTCAGCGGGCGGCGAAGCTGCACCAGGTTCGCGTACTGGGTGTAGGAACGCTGCACCGTGTCCGCGAGCTCGCTCAACTGCTGCGGCACCGGGTACAGCGCGATCAGCACGCGCGACGTCGGGTCCCCGTTGGTGTCGATCGGCGCGGCGGCGCGGATCACGTAGCCGCCGGTCGAGTCGGTGTCCAGGCTTGCGTACGACCCCCCGCGACGCACCGCGAGCAGCATCTCACGGGTCGCGGGCAGCGGCAGTGCGTCGAGAGGTCGGTCCGAACTCGTCGCGATGATCCGCATCCGCGGTCCGACGACGGTGAATTCCATCGCGGTGCTCTCGCGGCGGGCCCGGTCGAGCGTCGCGAACAGGTCGAGGTCGGAAAGCCCCGCGAGCGAATGCGCGATCGCCTCGGTGCTGCGGCGGAAGTCGCGGACGCGCGAATCCAGCGCGGCGCGCGACAGGTTGCGCGTGTCCTTGAGGCCCTGGCTCACTTCGAGCTCGAACCAGCTGTCGATGCCGCGATTGAGGAACTGCAGCGCGAAATAGAAGACCACGAGGATCGGCACGACCGCGAGCAGGCTGAAGACCGCGACGGTACGGGCCTTGAGCCGCGATCCCGGAACGTGGCGGCGGTATTCGCGCAGCAGGCCGAGCAGCTTTCCGATCAGCAACACACACAACGTCAGCAGACCCGCGATGTTGACCAGCAGGATCCACGGCAGCCATCGATCGAATTTCTCGGAGTTCTGCGCCGCCGCGGCGAGCATCCACAGCGCGACGATCCAGAGCACGACGCCGATGCCGATCAGCGCGCTCGGGCCGTATCGGCGGGCTACTGCTCTAGCGTCCACGTGTACCAGTTGCTCTCTCGATGCCAGTCATCGACCCAGAACATGAGGATGCGGAGGGTCATCGGCACGGTGCCATAGTCGAGCTTCGCGCGGACGCTCGCCTCGTAGGTCCCCCGCGATGCGATCAACGACCGGTCGAGCACCGGCAGTTGCCGCACCATCGACAGCTCCTTGAGCGCCGCCGCGACCGTCGGCAGCGAGACCTGCTCGCCACTGTTCAGGTTGCGCAGCATGTAGCGCGCGCTGACCGCGTTGTACTGCAGCTGGTAGCGCTGCGCGAGTTCGGCGACGGTCGCGTCCGGCAGGAACCGGCGCACGCGCTTGATCTCGAGGTCGACCTCCAGTGCAAGCGGCACGCCCGCGGCGAGACCGTGCTCGACCGCAGCGTCGACCGGGAGCTTGAAGCGCGCGTCCAGATGATAGACGCCACCGCGCAGCACGAGCCGTGCCGACTTGACCGCGAAGGAGCCGGCGAGGCCGTCGGCGATCGCCAGCGTGGCGAGCAGCAGCGCCGCGATCACGAATCCGGCCCGCGCGCAGGCGAGGCCGGTCCCCGGCGGCACCGGGGCGGCGTACGGTCGATGCGGCGGTGTGGAGCGCGAAATCATCGCTTGCGAAGGGCAGCATAATAGAAGCCGTCGGCTCCTGCCTCACCCGGCAGGATCTGCACGCCGGCCGCCCCCGTCACTCCGATCCCGGGCCACCCGGACCAGCCGGCCGGATCGACGATGTCGGCGTCGTCGAGCGCGCCGTTGAATCTGGCGACGACGTCATGATTTTCGGCCTTGGTGAGGGTGCAGGTGGCGTAGACCAGCCGGCCGCCGGGGGCGAGCAGCGGCCACAACGCGTTCAGCAGACGCAACTGCAGCATGGGCGGTCTCTGCAGATCGACCGGGGTTTTGCGCAACCGGATGTCCGGATGGCGACGAATCACGCCGAGGGCCGAGCACGGTGCGTCGAGCAGGATGCGGTCGAACGGTTCGCCGTCCCACCACCCCGCGGGCTCGCCGGCGTCGCCGCAGACCACCTCCGCCGCCAGCGCCCCGCGGCGCAGGTTCTCCCGGACCCGCTCGAGTCGCGCGGGCTCGACGTCGAGCGCGACGAGCCGAGCGAGCCCCGGCTCCCGCTCCGCGATCAACGCGGTCTTGCCGCCGGGCGCCGCGCACGCATCCAGGACCCGCAAGCCCGGCCGCAGATCGAGCGGAAACACCACGCACTGCGCGCCGAGGTCCTGCACCGACGCGAGGCCGTCGCCGAAGCCCGGCAGGCGCAACACGTCGCAGGGCGGCGTGATCTCGACGGCGTAGGGCACACGCGGCTCGATCCGTCCCTCGAGGTCCGACTCGTGCAGCGAGGCAAGATACCTTGGCGCGGTCGTCCGGCGTGCGTCGACCCGAAGCCACATCGGTGCCTGCGCATCGAGGGCCGCGAGGATCGATTCGAACCGGTCCGGCCAGTCGGCGCGCATTCGCGCCGCGAGCCACGCCGGGTTCGCGGTGCGCAGCGCCGGGTCGCGCGCGATCCGCGCGTCGATCGTCGAACGCTCGCGGAGGTAGCGGCGCAGCACGGCGTTCACGAACCCCGCCGCTCGCCCGGGCGCCGCCGCGCGCGCGACCTCCACCGCTGCATCCACGATCGCATATTCCGGGCTCCGCCGATCCTCGATCTCGTAGAACGCGACCGACAACAGCGCGCGGATCAGGGGATCGGGACGCCGCGTGGACCGGTCCCGC
>JAKBCG010000208.1 GCA_021808035.1 Pseudomonadota bacterium | reverse complement strand
CGCGGGATCGACAGCGACGATCCGAGTCGCCGCATCACCCCGAGCGCGCGCGTGCCCGTGAGATGGATCCCGCGGATACCGCCAGTCAGGTCCACGAGCCAGGCCGCATCGCCCGTACCGAGCCCGCGGCGCAACGCCTGGATCGGCGCCGGCGTGCCGGCGAGCAACCAGGTCTCGCCCGGCGAGCGCCATAGCACTGCGAATGGTTCCGCGCTGCCTGGCAGGCCGTGTCGCTCCAGGCGACCGGCCGTCGGCAGCGCGCAGCCGAGCGCCGATGCGATGTTCGCGGCGCACGCGGCCGGATCGAAATACCGCAGACTCGCGACCCGGATCGCCCGATCACGCTCCGCGGTGACGCCGCCGCCGGTCCAGCGCTCGGCCATGTCGTGAGCGTCATCCATGCAGGCGCTTCCCCTCGGGATCGACGAACGGTGGCGTGACGACGAGCGCGTCGATCCGCTGCCCGAGATGGTGCACCCCGATGGTCTCGCCGAGCCGTTCGGCCCCGCGCGCGAGCATCGCGAGCGCGACCGGCGCGCGCAGCGTCGGACTCCAGTGGCTCGAGGTCACGTAACCCTCGGTCGTCGTCGGCGGCGGCGCGTTCGCGATCTGCGCGCCGACCGGCAGCGGCGTACGGCCGTCGGCGCTCCTCAGGCCGACGAGTCTCGGTCGACCGGGGTCGAGCGCGGCCGGTCGCAGCAGTGAACGGCGGCCGACGAAGTTCGCGCGCTTGCGATCGATTCCCCGCGCGAAGCCGACGTCGCCCGGCAGCGTCGTGCCGTCGGTATCGACGCCGACGTGCAGATAGCCCTTCTCGGTCCGCAGGATCTCGAGCGCCTCGATCCCGTACGGACTTCCGCCGAGCGGCGCCGCCGCCGCCCAGACGCGTTCGAGCAGCGCGCGGGTCCGCTCGACCGGCACGTTGATCTCGTAGGACAGCTCACCGGTGAAGCTCGCCCGCAGGATGCGCACCGGTGCGCCGTCGAACGTTCCGTCCGCGATCGTCATGTGCCGCATCGCCCCCGGCGCGAATCGCGCGTCCAGACCGATCGCGGCGAGCGTCGTCCAGGCCTTCGGACCCGACACGGTCACGTTGCCCCAGCAGGAGGTCACCGGCGTCACGAGGGCCCGCAGGTTCGGATACTCGCACTGCAGCCACTCCTCGAACGCGGCAGCGGTCCGCTCGGCGCCGGCGCTCGTCGTGTTGACCCAGAAATGACCGGGGCTCAGGCGGGCGACCACGCCGTCGTCGACGATCACGCCGTTCTCGTTGAGCAGCAAACCGTAGCGAGCCTGGCCGGGCGCGAGCGTGGACATCGTTCCGACGTACATCAGGTCGAGGAATTCCGCCGCGTCCGGTCCCCAGACCTCGATCTTGCCGAGCGGCGAACCGTCGAACACGCCGACCGCGCCGCGCACCGTCTCCGCTTCGCGCTGCGCGGCGCTCTCCAGCGACTCGTCGGCACGAGGATAGGCGGCCGGCCGGGTCCAGTTCCCGTACCACTCGAACAGCGCGCCCTGTCCGACATGCCAGTCGGCGGCCGGCAAGCGCTTCTGCGGTCGATACCGGTCGGCGACCCGCCGTCCGACGATCGCGCCGAAACTCACCGGCGCGAACGGCGGCCGGAACGTGGTCGTACCGACTTCCGCGGGCGCGCGTTGGGTCGCCTCGCCCATCAGCACGAGCGCGTTCACGTTGCTGGTCTTGCCCTGGTCGGTCGCCATCCCGGTCGTCGTGTAGCGCTTCAAATGTTCGACCGATCGATAATTCTCCGTCGCGGCGAGCGCGACGTCGCTCACGGCCACGTCGTTCTGCAGGTCCAGGAAGATCTTGCCGCGCACGCCGGGAATGCGGCTCGACGCGAGCGAGCGCCCCGCGCCGCCGACCGGCGGCGGCGGGACCGTGAAGCCGAGCGCGAGCGAACGGCCCACTTCGGTCGCGTGTTCGATCGCCGCGCTGCGCGCGAACACCCCGGCACAGGCTCCGACGCTGTGGAGCCCGGGGGCCGCCCCGTCGGGCACGAACACGGCCTCCTCGTCGAGCCAGCGCAGCCGCCCTTTCGCCTGCGAGTGCAGGTGCACCGCGGGGGCGAATCCACCGGCGCTCAGGATCAGGTCGCAATCCAGGCGTTCGCCGCGATCACCCGGCGCATCGGCGTCCACCACGACGCATCCGCGCACGCCCCGCCGGCCGATCACCTGCCGGATGCCGTGGCCCGCGATGCAGCGGACGCCGTCCGCGTGGGCACCGATCAGCGCCGGTGGCCGCCGATCCACCACCGCGACGATCTCGAGCCCGGCGGCCCGCAGCGAGCGGGCGACCGCATACGCGGAATCGGCGTTCGCGGCGATCACCACGCGGCGGCCGCAGGCGGTCGCTTGAGCATGCGCGTATTTCTCGGCGGCGCCGGCGAGCATCACGCCGGGTCGATCGTTCCCCGGGAACAGCATCGGGCGCTCGAACGCGCCCTGCGCCGCGACGATCGATCGCGCCCTGATCTTCCACAGGCGCTCGCGCAGCATGCCAGGGGTTCCGGGAGTCGCGGGCGCGAGCGATTGGCTCGCGCACAGCAAGCCGTGGTCGTACACGCCGAAGCCGACGGTGCGGGTCAACAACCGCACACCCGCCCGACCCGCCTTCTCGAGCAACGCCCGCACGCTCGCGTCGCCGCGCCAACCGAGCGCGCCGCCGACGACCGGCCCGGCACACAGCAGCGTGGTGTCGGCACCCGCCTCCGCGGCCGCGACCGCGGCGCTCAGCCCCGCGATCCCGCCGCCGGCCACCGCGACGTCGGCGTCGATGGAGATCTCCTCGTAACGGTCGCGGTCGGGCGCGAGCGAGGTGCGGCCGAGGCCCGCCATCCATCGGATCGCCGGCTCGAACCAGTGCCAGTCCGGCCACATGAACGTCTTGTAGTAGAAACCGGCCGGCAACAGCGGCGCGAACACGCCGACGAGCGCGCCAACGTCGAAGCCGACGCTCGGCCAGCAGTTCACGCTTTCCGCGGCGAGCCCCTCGGTGAGCTCCAGCGTCGTTGCGCGCACGTCCGGGGTGCGGCGATCACCGTCGACGAGATCGACGATCGCGTTCGGTTCCTCGAACCCGGCGCCGAACACGCCGCGCGGACGGTGCAGCTTGTAGCCGCGGCCGACCAGGCGCACGCCGTTCGCGAGCAACGCCGAGGCGAGCGTGTCGCCCCGGAATCCGGACAGGACCTTGCCGTTGAACAGGAACGAAATCGGACGGGTCCGGTCGATCCGCGTGCCGTGCGGCTCCGGAAGACGAAATCCGCTCATCGCGCGGGATTCTCCGTGATCGGGTAGACCGCGGAGATCTCGTGGGTCACCGTGTCGCGCACCAGATTGAACCAGCGACCGCAGCCGAACGCGTGACGCCAGCGCTCGCGGTGCCCGCCCTTCGGGTTGTCGCGGAAATAAAGGTACTCGCCCCACTCGCGGTCGCCCGCGTCGAGCGCGGGACGCGCGAGGTGCGCGGCGCCGCCGCACTGGAACTCGTTCTCGTCGCGCTCCCCGCAATGGGGACAGGGAATCTTCATCATCGCTCGCTCTCCTGCGTGCCTCGCGTGGCTAGTGCGCGATGCCGGACGCGGCCGCTTCGTCGACGAGCCGGCCGGTCGTGAACCGCTCGAGCTGGAAGGGTTCGGCGAGCGGGTGATTGTCGCCGGTCGCGAGCACGTGAGCGAGGGTCCAGCCGCCGACCGGGATGCCCTTGAATCCGCCGGTGCCCCAGCCGCAGTTGATGTAGAGCCCGGCCACCGGCGTCGGGCCGATGATCGGGCTCGAGTCGTGGACGACGTCGACGATCCCAGCCCATTGACGCAGCATCTTCAGGCGCGCGTAGGCCGGAAACATCGCGAGGACCCCGGCCAGGATCGACTGGGTGATCGCGAAGCTGCCGCGCTGCGCGTACGAGGGAAACAGGTCGAGCATCGCGCCGATCACGAGTTCGCCCTTGTCGGACTGGCTGAGGTACGCGCCGGTACCGGGTGACAGCACGACCGTGTCGAGCACCGGTTTCACGGGCTCCGAGACCAGGGCTTGCAGCGCGTAGCTCGTCACCGGTAACCGGAACCCGGCGAGCGCGGCGAGCACCGAGCTGTGCCCGGCGGCCGCGATGCCAATCCGCCCCGCGGCGATGCGCCCGCGGTTCGTCTCGACCCCGGTCACGCGCCCGTCCGTGGTCAGGAATCCCCGGACCTCGCAGTTCTGCAGGACGTCGACGCCGAGCGCCGAGGCCGCCCGCGCGTACCCCCACGCGACCGCATCGTGCCGCGCGGTGCCGGCGCGGCGCTGCACGAAGCCGCCGAGCACCGGGATCCGGGCCCGCGGCGACAGGTCGAGCCCGGGCGCCCAGCCCGCGAGCTCGTCGCGGCCGATGATCTCGGCGTCGACCCCGTTCATCCGCATCGCGTTCGCCCAGCGCGACATCGCGTCGAGGTCGTGACGGCTGTGCGCGAGCATCACCAGTCCGCGCTGGCTCACCATCACGTTGTAGTTGAGCTCCGTGGAGAGCGTCTCGTACAGCCGCAGCGAGAAGTCGTAGAGCCGGGCGCTCTCCGGGTACAGGTAATTCGAGCGGATGATCGTCGTGTTGCGACCGGTGTTGCCGCCGCCGATCCAGCCGCGTTCGACCACGGCGACGTTGGTGATTCCGTGATTCTTCGCCAGGTAGTACGCGGCCGCCAGACCGTGGCCACCGCCGCCGACGACGATCACGTCGTAGGCCGGTTTCGGGCTCGCGTCGCGCCACGCGGCCGGCCAGTTCGCGTGGCGGGCGAACGCGCCGCCGAGCAGCGACCAGGCAGAGTAGCGATGCGTCATCGGGCGTAGTCTGCCTGACGAGACGCCGGCTTTGCCAGCGCGCAGGCGCCGCGCGCCGCCTCGACACGTCGCCCGGGCGCAACCCGGTGTCGCAAACCGGACCGCGCCGATGCCGGCGGGATCCGTATGATTGGCCGATGGA
>JAKBCG010000207.1 GCA_021808035.1 Pseudomonadota bacterium | reverse complement strand
CGCGTTCGCGCTGCGCAGCCACGGCAGCAGAGGCGCGTCGAAGCGTGCGGCGTTCGCCACGCGCCACTCGAGCACGCGGCGCGCTTCGCCGAGGGCGCGGTAACCGGGGCTTCCATAACGCGCGAAGCGCCGCCCGATCGAGTAACCGGCGTACTGGGCGTCGATCGTGTCCGCATGACGCAGGAGCCGTGCGATCTTCTCGCAGGCGGTGCGTTGGGGGTTGCCCGGCCGTGAGCCGCGGCAGACCGTCGCGACCGCGGTCAGCGGCGGAACGATCAGGCGACTCGCCGCCCGCTCGACTGCCGCCAGGATCGCCGCGTCGGTGTCGAGCGGATGGCCGGGAATGCGCGCAGCGATCGCGCGCAACGCGTCGAACGCGCGCGCGACGATCGGATTCCAGTAGAAATCGACACTCGACCCCCGCGCCATGTGTGTCAAAACGCGGTCCGTCTCGACGTCGTCGTGCGTGCCGACCGCCGAATCCAGGGTCGGAAGCCAGGCGGCGGCGTTGTCCGGATCGAGCCAGCGCATCGCGGCGGCGACGCCGCGGCTGTCGCAACCCGGGGTCGATGCGCAGACGCGCAAATCGACCCAACCGATCGCCGCGTCGTCCGGCGCGAGCTGGGCCGCGCGGTTGGCGAGCGCGAGCGCACCGGCGCCGCTGCGGCCGAGCAATGCCGCGGTGGCGAGCGAGTTCGCGTCGCCGCGAGTGCCGAGCAAACCGATCGCCGCGGCGAGCCACGGCGCCGGCCGCGACGCGCCGGCGGTCGGCGCGGCTGCGCCCTGCCGCGCCGGCAGGCATATCGCCGCGGCGAGCGTGAACCCGAGGAGCCACCGGACGAGCGGATCGCCGCGCGTGGTGGGCGCTCGCGCGAATCCCGGGGTTCGAGTCATGAAGCGCCGTGACGCGAACCGGCGGCGGTCAGACCCGCGGTGATCGCAAGACGCATCGCATCCTCGACCGAGATGTCGAGCGGCTCCACCAGCCGGCGCGGCAGGTAGATCGTGTAGCCGCCGAATGCGTAACTCATCGGGAAATAGACGGTCACCAGGTCCTCACCGTCGCGCGCGGCGAGTGCCGCGGGCACGTCTTCACGGGTCACGAAGCCGATCGCACGCACCTCGCCGAAGTGCGCGACGACGACGCGCTGCAGGTCGCGCCGATCACCGCTGCCCGACGGCAACAGGCTCACGACGTCGCGAAAGCCCCCGTACAGGGTCTTCACGAACGGGATTCGCCCCAGGAACTCGTCCCAGTATCTGAGGACGATACGACCGGCGTACGCGTTGACCAGGCTGCCGATCAGCAGCAGGACGACGAAACCGGCGAGCAGCCCGAGACCCGGCCAGTAGTGCGCGGGGCTCACGATGTCGAACGTGATCAGCAGATGGCGCAGCATCAGCTCGAGCGAGTGAACCGCCCACCAGATCACGTATATCGTCAACGCGACCGGCAGGACCGTGACCAGTCCCCGCATCGTCAATGTGAAGATCTTTCGCATCGTCGTTATGAACTCTTCGCCGTGCAACGCCGAGCGGCCGCGACGCACCCCGTTACGGCGGGTCGATCGCGCAGTACTGGCTCGGCTTGCGCGGGTACACCGCGAGCAGTCGCAGCGACGCGGTCGTCGGATCCCAGAGAAAATACTGGGTCGCGATCACGCGGCCGCGCATCCGGGTCACGCTGAGCAACCGGCTGTCGCGCCGGAACAGGACCGCCTCCGACGTCCGGCATGGCAGCGCGTCGTCGATCGCGGCGAGGTCCGGCACCTCGACCACGCCACCACTGCGCCAGTCTAGCAGGAGAATGCGCAGGCAATGGGCGCCGCAGTGCGCGAGGTCAAGGGTCACTTCGCCGGCGAAATTCGGGCCGGCGGCGAGCACGTCGCGCAGTTTCATGCGATCACGGGGGCTGAGTGCGAGGCGCCGCAGCCGCGCGGCCGCGGGTGCCGCGACCTTGGTCGCGCCGGTCGTCGCAGCCGCGGCCGGGTATTCGGAGAACCGTGGTGCCCCCTCGGGTGGCGGGCCGGGCGTCGCCGCCAGACCGCGAATCCGATCGAGCGCATCCGCATCGGCATCGCTCAACGACCAGTCGTCGACCGCGACGTCGACGCGACGCGTTCGGCGCTCGATCTCGACGGTGCGCAGGCTGTGATCGTCACAGCGCGTCGGTGGAGCCGGCGGCGCGCTGGCACTGCAGTGGGTGTATGCGCCGTAGACGTCCGGTGCGCCCGCGCCGTTCGGCGCGGCGAACACGACGTATCGGCCCGGCGGCACCGCGAAACGGAATTCCCGCTGGCCTCGGCGCACGGGCAGTGATCGCAATCGCGCGGCGTCGAGCGAATACACGTACACGGTCATCGCCGAACCATCGCTTCCCGGAAAGCCGATCGTGCCGCCGAGGATCGCTGCCGCGGCGTGCAACGAGACGCAATAGACCAGAACCGCGCCGGCGGCGCGGATGATCGATCTGGAATCCACGAGATGCGATCCTCGCGAACCCCCACGGTTCGCACCCTCCATGGTAACGACGGGCGCTCGCGCAAGCCACCGCGATCGCACGACATCCCGCGCGTCGCGGGGACCCGGCGCGCGCGCCGCCCCGCCCTCGGGCGGGGTTGTTCGGAGTCAGCGGCGCGGCAGCAGGAAGCGCCGGCCGTGATAGGCGAGCTCGACGCCGTCGGGCCTGATCCGGACGACCCGCGGCCCTTCGGCGAGCCTCGAGCCCGCGATGTATTTGTGTCCGTTGATGAACACGAACCGTTGTGACGGGTCCGGCGAGTACACATGCACGTCCAGGTGCAGCGGCGGCAGCGCGTCGGCGCCGCCGAAGCGCATTTCGGCGAGCGTCGGCAAGGTCTCGAGACTCGACGGGTCGTCCGGTACGGCGCCGTCCGCGCCCGTGGACGGCGCCGTACCGGACGCGGTCAATCTTGCCCGGGCTTCGGCGACGACCGGATTGTCGGTCGCACCGACCGGAACCTCCGGCGCGAATCCCGCGGCGTCGAGCGGTGCCGGGGGCGTTGAGCCGTTTGACGTCGCCGCGACGTCCGGCCGCGCTCGCTCGCTGCGGACCGCCGTCGGTCCCGGAACCATGGCCGGGATCGCCGCCGGCCCCGCGCGCGGCGGGGCGCTCACCGAAGAGCGCCGCAACAGCACGATCCCGAGGATCAGCGAATTGACACCGAGCAGCGCGAGCAGTCCGATGGTGAGCGGCGTCGGACCGCTGCGCGGACGCGGGATTGCGGGTTCGATCAAGCCCGGGCTCGCCTGGCGTTGCCGCTCGGCCTCCGATTTCTTCAGCGCGTCGAGGATGAACGACACTCCGCCGGTCCTCAGTCCGTGGACCGCGGCGGTGCACCGCGAACTGGATTCGGGGACGGTGCGGGCGTCGGTGCGGCGGACCGACCGCCGTTTCGCACCGCGCCACGCGATTGGACCGGCTCGCGGGCGATCGGGCCGATCGCCCGAGCGGCGTCGTCCGCGGTCGTCGGGGGATCCCGCGGTCCCTCGTGCCAGGCTTGCCAGCCGCCGACGAGTGCGGTCGCCGCCCCCAGTGCGAGGACCGCCGCCGCGATCCAGCCGAACCACGCCGGCGCGAAACGACGTCCATAGACCTCACCGGCTGCGTGCCGCACGAGTCTTGCGTTCAGCTTGCGTGCCTCGGAGGCATAGGCGCCGAGCAGCGCCCGATCGCAGCATACGTTGATCACCCGTGGAATGCCGCCGGAGATCCGGTGCACCTCGCGCAGCGCACCGGCGGTGAAGATATCGGTGGTCGCGCCGGCGACCCGCAGGCGATGGCGCACGTAGTGGCGCGTCTCCGCGCTGGTCAATGGTTCGAGATGGTAGCGGCCCGTGACCCGCTGTGCGAGCTGGCGCAGCTCCGGCAGGTCGAGCAGCGCGCGCAGTTCCGGTTGACCGATCAGCAGGATCTGCAGGAGCTTTTGCGTCGGGGTCTCGAGGTTGGTCAGCAGGCGCACGTGCTCGAGCACCTCGGGCGACAGGTTTTGCGCCTCATCGACGATCAGGACCACGCGCCGTCCGGCGGCGTGTGCCGACAGCAGGCGCCGGTTCAGCGCGTCGACGAGGCGTTTGAGGCTGCGCCGCTCCACTTCGCTGATCGGCACGCCGAGCTCCTCGCAGATGCTCTGCAGGAATTCGGTTGGCGTGACCCGCGGGTTCAGGATCAGGGCGACGTCCGCGTGGGCCGGCATCCGTGACAAGAGCGTGCGCACGACCGTCGTCTTGCCGGTGCCGACCTCGCCGGTCAGCTGGACGAAACCGCCGGATTCATTGATGCCGTAGAGCAGGTGCGCGAGCGCCTCGGCGTGCCGCCCGCTCATGTAGAGATAGCGGGGATCCGGCGTGATCGAGAACGGCTTTTCGCCGAGGCCGAAGTAGCTCGTGTACATGCCGGTTGCCGATGATACCAAGCCGCGTGCGGTGACGGCGCTCAGCGCGGATCCCTGCGGATCTGGTTCGCGCGCACGATGCGCGCCGCGCCGAAGCGTCGCCGGACTTCGTCGACGGTCGTGTCGATCCGTGATGCCCGCGCTTCCGGTGGCCCGAACAGGTCGGATTGCGCCCGGGTCTCCAGGTCCGACACGGCGACTCCGAGCAGGCGGATCGAGGCATGCGGTCGTTCGGCGAGCCATTGCGCGAGCATCGCGTCGGCGAGGCGCCACAGCGTCGCGGTGTCGCGTGCCGCCGGCTCGAACGAGCGCTGCCGGTGGTTCGTCGCGAAGTCCGCGGTCCGTACCTTGATCGCGACCTGCGCCGCGGCGGCGTCGGTGCGTCGCAACCGGGTGCCGACCCGGTCGACCAGGCGAGCCAGCTCGGTGCGCAACGCGCCGAGGTCGTCGAGATCGGACTCGAACGTGCATTCGGCGCTGATCGACCGCTCCTCGCTCGGTCGAACCACCGGGCGCTCGTCGATTCCCGCGGCGCGCCGGCGCATCGCGCCGGCATGCCGCCCGAACAGCACGCGCAGCGTTTCCTCGCGTG
>JAKBCG010000206.1 GCA_021808035.1 Pseudomonadota bacterium | reverse complement strand
CCGGCCGCAGCCGGTGCCGGCGTCGGGCCGCCCCCGGCCTGCGCATGCACGACCGTGACCGGCTGGACGGCGAGCGCCGCCGCGCCTAGGAGCGCGAGTTCAAGCCGCACGCGCGTCGAACCGGTCGCAATGGGGGAGCGCGGCGCGGCCGGCCGGCCGCGTCGAAGGAGCCTCGATATCAGGATTTCGCATGGTTTCCCGTCAGTTCCAATGTCTCGATAGATCGTTGTAGAACGCGAGGCTCATCAACAGTACCAGCAACGCGATGCCCAGTTGTTGCCCCAGGATCTGCATTCTCTCCGAAAGCGGGCTCCCCTTGATCACCTCGATCAGCTGATAGAGCACCTGGCCACCGTCGAGCAGCGGGATCGGCGCGAGGTTCAGCACCCCGAGACTCACGCTGATCACCGCGAGGAACGACAGGAACGCGCTGAACCCGAGGTACAGGCTGATGCCGGCGAACTCGGCGATGCTGATCGGCCCGCTGATGTTGCGTGCGGAGACCTCGCCGGTCGTGATCCGCCAGAGCATCTGCACCGTGACCGAGGACATCTCCCAGGTCCGCTCGGCGCCGACCGCGAATGCCGCGATCGGGCCCGAGCGGCGGCGCACGATCAGCGCGGGCGGCCAGTGGATCGGGCCCTCCGAGATCGTGATCCCGAGCCGCCCGATCATCCGGCCGTCCACGCGCACCGCCGGCACCGTGACCGCGAGCGAGTGCAGCGTCCCGCCCCGGTCGATCTCGATCGTCGTCGGCCGTCCGGCGGCCGCGGCGATCGCCGCGACGAATTGGTTGCCATTCGCGAGCCGGTGCCCGTCGACCGCGACCAGCCGATCGCCGGCCCGCAAGCCCGCGCGCGCGCCGGCGCTGCCCGCCGGCACGGTGCGCACGGTCGTCGTCGCCGTCCCGCTCGCGAGGTCGAAGCCGAGGCCCGGCAGGAGCTTGCCCGGCGCGGTCAACGCGAGCCGGTCCCCGGCGTACCGCAACATGACCCGGTGCGCCGGCCCGCCCGCCGTGCGCACGAGCAGCGGTACCGCGCCGCCGCCGGCGAACCGATCGAGCAGCGTGATCTCGAGCTCGCCGGTGTCCGGCGTGCGGTGGTCGCCGACCGCGAGGATCTCGTCGCCCGGCACGAGACCGGCGAGCGCCGCGGGCGACCCCGGCCGCACGTCGCCGACGACCGGCTTGATCGCCTGGGTGCCGATCATCGCGATCACCGCGTACAGCAGCACCGCGAACAGCAGGTTCATCGCCGGGCCGGCGACGAGCACCGCGATCCGCTGCCAGATCGGCCGGCGGGTGAACGAACGCGGCAACTCCTCCGCGGGGACTTCACCCTCGCGCTCGTCGAGCATCTTCACGTAACCGCCGAGCGGGATCGCCGCGATGCAGTATTCGGTGCGATCCGGCCCGGCACCGATCCGTTTGATGATCGGCTTGCCGAACCCGATGCTGAACCGCAGCACCTTGAACCCGAGGCGCTTCGCGACCCAGTAATGCCCGAATTCATGCACCGTGACCAGGATGCCGATCGCGACCAGGAACGCGCCCAAAAACACCAGGAACGTCATACGAGTGCTCCCCGCGCGGTCTCGATCGTCGCGGCCGCCAGACGCCGCGCGGCCGCGTCGGCGTCCAACACGTCGTCGAGCGTGCGGACCGCGCGGGATTCGAGGCGCTGCAATACCTCGTCAATGACCGTCGTGATCGCGGTAAAGTTCAAGCCCCCGTCGAGGAAGGCCTGCACCGCGACTTCGTTCGCGGCGTTGAGCACCGCGGGCGCGGTGCCGCCGGCGCGGGCCGCGGCCCGCGCGAGCCCGAGACTCGGGAAGCGGGCGTGGTCCGGCGCCTCGAAATCCAGCCGCGCGACCGCGGCGAGGTCGAGGGGGGCGACCCCCGACTCGATCCGCTCCGGCCACGCGAGCGCCTGGGCGATCGGGGTGCGCATGTCGGGCGCGCCGAGCTGCGCGAGGACCGAACCGTCGACGTAGCGGACCAGCGAATGCACCACGCTCTGCGGGTGCACGACGACCTCGACCTCGGCCTCCGGCAGGCCGAACAGCCAGGTCGCCTCGATCACCTCGAGTCCCTTGTTCATCAGGGTCGCCGAATCCACCGAGATCTTGCGGCCCATCTTCCACTTCGGATGCGCGCAAGCCTGGTCCGGGGTCACCCGCGCGAGCCGCGCGGGGTCGCTCGTGCGGAACGGGCCGCCGGAGGCGGTCAGGATCACGTGGGTCACGCCCGGCGCCGGTTCACCCGGCAGGTAGCGCGCCGGCATGCACTGGAAGATCGCGTTGTGCTCGCTGTCGATCGGGATCAGCGCGGCGCCGGCCGGGCGCACCTCGTCGATCATCAGGCGCCCCGCCATCACCAGCGCCTCCTTGTTCGCGAGCAGCACGCGCTTGCCGGCACGCACCGCGGCGAGGGTCGGCATCAGTCCCGCGGCGCCGACGATCGCGGCCATCACCGTGTCGACGTCCGCGGCCGCGACCGCGGCCGCGACCGCCGCGGCGCCGCTGTCGACCCGCGCCGTCGATCCGGCCGCGCGCAGGGCGGCCTCGGCCTGAGCGGCCGCGGCAGGTTCGGTCAGGATCACCACGTCCGGCCGGCACGCGAGCGCCTGATCGACGATCTTGCGCCAGCTCGAGCGGGCGACCAGCGCGCGCACCCGGTAGCGGTCCGGATGACGCGCGATCACGTCGAGCGTACTCACCCCGATGCTCCCGGTCGACCCGAGGATCGCGACGCCGCGCACCGCGCTCACGCGAGCCACCTCGCGCCGAACAAGCCGAGCGCGAACAGCGGCGCCGCCGCGGTGACGCTGTCCAGCCGATCGAGGATCCCGCCATGCCCCGGGAGCAGCGCACCGCTGTCCTTCAAGCCCGCGGCGCGCTTGAACATGCTCTCGGTCAGGTCGCCGACCATCGAGAACAGCCCGACCGCGCAGCCGAAGCCGATCATCGCGAGCACCGGACCACGCAGCACCACCGCGGCGCAGGCCGCGACCGCCGCGACCGCGAGCATCCCGCCGATCAGGCCTTCCCAGGTCTTCGCCGGACTCACCCGCGGCGCAAGCTTCAGCCGGCCGAAGCGCCGGCCCGCGACGAACGCGCCGATGTCGGCGCCGAACACCAGGGCGAGCAGCCACAGCACCGCGTCCGGGCCCGAGACCGCGCCGTGCGCCGCCGCGACCCGCGCGAGCGCGACGAACGCCGGCACGAGCACCAGGACCCCGCAGAGCAGCGCGAGCGAGGGCTTCTGCCGGTCGGGTGCGAGGGCGAGCCACAGGAACGCGACGACCCACCAGGCGCACGCCGCGAGCAGCAGGGTGCGCAGGTGCGCGGGCGAGGCGCTGTAGCGCCAGCCGAGCGCGAGCAGCACGCCGATCGCGAGCGCGTAGGCCGTGCGCGCCGCCGGCGTGCGCCAGCCGCCGAAGCCCGCCCATTCCCACGCGCCGCCGACGAAGGCCGCGCCGAACGCGGCACGCGTCGCGGCCGGCGGCAGCACGAACAGCACGACGAGCAGCGCCCCGCCGAGGATCAGCGCGGTCACGATGCGCACCTTAAGCATCGTCGTTCGCAGCGACCTGCGCGGAGGTGCGGCCGAAGCGGCGCTCGCGGCCGGCGTAGAACTCGAACGCGGCCGCGAGGTGCGCAGCCGAGAATTCCGGCCAGAGCACGTCGCTGAAGTAGAGCTCCGTGTACGCGAGATTCCACAGCAGGAAATTGCTGATCCGCCGCTCCCCGCCGGTGCGGATCAGGAGCTCCGGATCCGGCACCCCGGCGAGCGCGAGGTGCGCGCCGATCACCGCCGCGTCGATTTCCTCCACCCGGCGCGTGCCCGCCGCGACCTCGGCGGCGATCGCGCGGCAGGCCTCGGCGAGGTCCCAGCGCCCGCCATACGCGACCGCGACGATCAGTTCGAGCCCGGTGTTCGCCGCGGTGAGCGCCTCGCCCGCGAGCATCCGCGCGCGCAGTTCCGCGCCGAGCCGCTCGCGCTCGCCGATGAAGCGCACCCGCACCCGGTTCTGATGCAGCGACTCGATCTCTTGATCCAGCGCGTCGAGGAACAGCTTCATCAGCATCCCGACCTCGTCGGGCGGACGCCGCCAGTTCTCGCTGCTGAACGCGAACAGGGTCAGGTGCCGGACCCCGCGCGCATCGCACTCCTCGACCACGCGGCGCACGACCTTCAGGCTCGCGCGATGGCCCGCGGGCCGCGGCAGCCCGCGCGCGCGCGCCCAGCGGCCGTTGCCGTCCATGATGATCGCGACGTGCTGCGGCGTGTCGGACATGGCGGATCGAGCGGTCGGGAGCCGGCGCTGCGCGGGCTCAGACCTGCATCAGCTCCTTCTCTTTCTCGCTCATCGCCTGGTCGATCTCGGCGACGTACTTGTCGGTGAGCTTCTGCACCTCCTCCTGCCCGCGCCGCTCGTCGTCCTGCGCGATCAGCTTCTCCTTCAGCATCTCCTTGATCTCGTTGTTCACCTCGCGACGCACGTTGCGCACCGCGACGCGGGCGTTCTCGGCCTCGGTGCGCACGACCTTGGTCACGTCGCGCCGGCGCTCCTCGGTGAGCGCCGGCATCGCGATCCGGATCGTCTGGCCGGCGGTGTTCGGCGTGAGCCCGAGATCGGCCTTGTAGATCGCCTTCTCGATCACCGACACCATCGCCTTCTCCCAGGGCGTCACGGTCAGCGTGCGCGCGTCCTCGGTCGCGACGTTCGCGACCTGGTTGAGCGGCATCTCCGAGCCGTAGTAGTCGACCTTGATGTGCTCGATCAGGCTCGTGTGGGCGCGGCCGGTCCGCAGCTTCTTCAGCTGGTCGCGAAACGTGACGACGCACTTCTGCATCCGCTGCGCCGCGTCCTTCTTGACGTCATCCAGCATGGCTCTTCTCTCCTCGCATGTTCGCGCACACGACCGTGCCGACGTCCTCGCCCTGCACGATGCGCACCAGGTCGCCGGGCTCGAACAGGTTGAAGATCCGCAGCGGCAGGTCGTTCTCCCGGCACATCACGATCGCGGTCGCGTCCATCACGTTCAGCCGGTCGGCG
>JAKBCG010000205.1 GCA_021808035.1 Pseudomonadota bacterium | reverse complement strand
GGCTGGGTGCCGCGCGCGGAGCTCGAGTCGGACGCGGTGCTCGCGCGCGTGATCGACGCGATCGCCTCGGGGCGCTTCTCGCCGGACGACGGCGCGGCGGCGCGGCGGGTCGTCGACCGGCTGCTCGCGGACGGCGAGCCCTATCTCGTGCTCGCGGACTTCGCCGACTACGTGCGCGCGCAGGAGCGCGTCGACGAGCTCTACCTGCATGAGGACGAGTGGAGCCGCAAGTCAGCGCTCAACGCGCTCAACATGGGCTACTTCTCGAGCGACCGCAGCGTGCGCGAGTACGCCGACGGGATCTGGGACGTGAAGCCGGTGCTATGAGCGGCCGGGTCGCGCGGTGAGCGTCACCGCGATCAGTGATTTCGACCTGTACCTGTTCGGCGAGGGCAGGCACGAGCGCATCTACGAGCGGCTCGGCGCCCATCCGGGCGAGACCGACGGCGTCGCGGGCACGAGGTTCGCGGTCTGGGCGCCGAACGCCGAGCGCGTCAGCGTGGTCGGTCCGTTCAACGAATGGGACGGACGGCGCGATCCGCTGCGCGCGCGCGGCAGCTCCGGGGTCTGGGAGGCGTTCGTCCCGGACGTCGGCGTCGGCACGGTCTATAAATACGAGATTCGCACGCGCGCCGGCGCGCTGATCCTGAAGTCCGACCCCTACGGTTTCGCCGCGCAGTTGCGGCCGGAGAACTGCTCGGTCGTCGCCCGGATCGATGCCCATCCCTGGACCGACGGCGAGTGGCTCGACGCGCGCGGGAGGGGCGATCCGCGACGGCGACCGATCAATATCTACGAGGTGCACCTCGGCTCGTGGCGGCGCCCGTGGCACGAGCGCCGGCCGCCGTTCATGAGCTGGCGCGAGGCGATCCTGCAGCTGATCCCGTACGTCGCCGAGCTCGGCTACACCCACGTCGAGCTGATCGGCGTCGCCGAGCATCCGCTGGACGCGTCCTGGGGCTACCAGGTCACCGGCTACTACGCGCCGACCGCGCGCTACGGGGCGCCCGAGGACCTGATGGCGTTCGTCGACGCCTGCCACCGCGCCGGGATCGGCGTGATCCTCGACTGGGTTCCGGGGCACTTTCCCCGCGACGAGCACGGGCTCGCGCGCTTCGACGGCACCGCGCTCTACGAGCACGAGGACGCGCGTCTCGGCGAGCACCCGGAGTGGGGCACGAAGGTGTTCAACTTCGGCCGGCACGAGGTGCGCAACTTCCTGGTCGCGAACGCGCTGTACTGGTTCGACCGCTACCACGTCGATGGGCTGCGCGTCGACGCGGTCGCCTCGATGATCTACCTCGACTACAGCCGCGCGCCGGGCCAGTGGCTGCCGAACCGCCACGGCGGACGCGAGAACATCGAGGCGATCGAATTCCTGCGGGAGATGAACGACGCGGTGCACCGCGCGCATCCCGGCGCGATCACGATCGCCGAGGAGTCGACCGCATTTCCCGGCGTCTCGCAGCCGCCGGCGAACGGCGGGCTCGGGTTCAACTTCAAGTGGAACATGGGCTGGATGAACGACACGTTGAAGTACGCGGCGCTCGATCCGATCTACCGGCGCTTCGAGCACCGGCTGATCACGTTCTCCTTCATGTACGCGTGGAGCGAGAACTTCATCCTGCCGATCTCGCACGACGAGGTCGTGCACGGCAAGCGCTCGTTGCTCGACAAGATGCCGGGCGACGAATGGCGCAAGCGCGCGAACTTCCGGCTGTTCCTCGCGTACCAGATCGCGCACCCCGGCAAGAAGCTCCTGTTCATGGGCTCGGAGTTCGGCCAGTGGCGCGAGTGGCGCGACTACGACCAGCTCGACTGGACCCTCGCCGCGGAGCCCGCGCACGCGATGCTGCGCGACTGCGTGCGCGAGCTCAACGGGCTCTACCGGGCGCAACCGGCGCTGCACGGGAGCGATTGCGATCCCGAGGGCTTCCGCTGGGTGGACCTGCACAACGACGCGGAGAGCGTGTTCTCTTTCGAGCGGCGCGCGACCGGCGGGGATCCCGGCGGATCGATCCTGTGCGTGTTCAACGCGACCCCGGTGCCGCGCGACCGCTACCCGCTCGGCGTGGCCGCGCCCGGCGAGTACCGCAAGCTCCTCGATACCGACGAGCCGCGCTTCGGCGGTTCCGGCTACGGGCGCGCCGCGACCTTCGCGAGCGTGAACGAGGGCTGGCAGGGCTTCCCATGCACGCTGCGCGTCGACCTGCCGCCGCTCGCCGCGGTGTTTCTCGTGGGCTCGAACGAATCGTGATCCCGGTCCAGGCCGGACTGCCGCGGCCCCTCGGCGCGACGTCGACGCACAAGGGGGTGAACTTCGCGCTGCAGTCGCGCGACGCGACCCGCGTCGAGGTCGCGTTCTATGCGCCGGACGGCCGCGAACGGACCCGGTTCGCGCTGCCCGAGCGCACCGGCGACGTCTGGCACGGGCTCGTGGCCACGCATGACGCCGGGTCGGGCACCGAGTATGCGTTCTTCGTCGAAGGGCCGGACGACCCCGCGAAGGGGCTGCGGTTCGCGCCGACGACGCCGCTCGTCGATCCGTACGCGCGTGAGTTCGTCGCCGGGCCGCCGCCGCGCGCGCGGGTGATCGACGGGCAGTTCGACTGGAACGGCGACCGCGCGCCCGCGGTGCCGTGGCGTGACACGCTGATCTACGAGCTGCACGTGAAGGGCTTCACCATGCGCCATCCCGAGGTGCCCGAGCGGTTGCGCGGCAAGTACCTCGGGCTCGCCGCGCCCGCGGTGACCCGGTACCTCGGCGGGCTCGGCGTGACCGCGGTCGAACTGCTCCCGGTCCAGGCGTTCCAGAGCGAAGCGACCCTGACCGCGCGCGGGCTGGTGAACTACTGGGGTTACAACCCGGTCGCGTGGTTCGCGCCGGCGCCGCAGTACGCGATCGCTGATCCGACGAGCGAGTTCAAGACGATGGTGAAGGCGCTGCACGCGGCCGGGATCGAGGTGATCCTCGACGTCGTGTTCAACCACACCGCCGAGGGCAACGAGCAGGGGCCGACGCTGTCGCTGCGCGGGATCGACAACGGCGTGTACTATCGGCTCGACCCGCGCGACCCGCGGTACTACGAGAACCTCACCGGCTGCGGCAACACGGTGAACTGCGAGGACCCGACGGTGCGCGCGCTGATCCTCGACTGCCTGCGCTACTGGGTCGAGGAGATGCACGTCGACGGCTTCCGCTTCGATCTCGCGACGGTGCTCGCGCGGACCGCGCATGGCTTCGATCCGGCGGCGCCGCTCCTCGCGGCGATGCGCGCCGATCCGGTGCTCGCCTATGCGAAGCTGATCGCCGAACCCTGGGACGTCGGCTTCGGGGGCTACCAGCTCGGCCGTTTCCCGGCGGGCTGGTCGGAGTGGAACGACCGCTACCGCGACACGATGCGGGGGTTCTGGCGCGGCGACCCGGGGCGGATCGGCGAGTTCGCCGAGCGCCTCGCGGGGTCCAGCGACCTGTTTCGGCACGGCGGGCGCCGGCCGACCGCGAGCGTGAACTTCGTGACCGCGCACGACGGCTTCACGCTCCACGACCTGGTCGCGTACAACGACCGGCACAACGAGGCGAACCTCGAGGGCAACGCGGACGGGCACACGAACAACCTGAGCTGGAACTGCGGCGTCGAAGGGCCGACCGACGATGCGGCGGTGAACGCGTTGCGCACGCGGCAGATGAAGAACTTCATCGCGACACTGCTCCTGTCGCAAGGCGTGCCGATGCTGCTCGCCGGGGACGAGTTCGCGCGCACGCAGCGCGGCAACAACAACGCATACTGCCAGGACAACGAGATCGCCTGGGTCGACTGGTCGCGGCTCCCGGCGCACGCCGGCCTCGCCGCGTTCGTCACCGCGCTGGTGCGCATCCGCGCGACCCACCGCGAGTTCCGCCGCGACACGTTCTTCAAGGGCACGCCGCAGCGCGCGGGCGGCAAGGACGTCACCTGGTTGCACCGGGACGGCCGCGAGATGCAGCAGGCGGACTGGGTCGACCCCGAGCAGCGCGTGCTCGGCGCGTGGCTGCGGCGCGGCGACGGTTCGGGCGGGCTCCTGCTGCTCGCGAACGCGGGCGACGGGCCGGTAGACTTCGCGTTGCCGGCGGCGCCGTCCGGTCCCTGGCAGCGCCTCCTCGACACCGCGACCGAGCCGTTCGACGCGCCCTGGAACGCCCCGGCCGAGCGCTACCCGCTCGCCGCCCGCAGCCTCGCGCTCCTCGAACGATGACGCGCGAGGAGCTGATCCTGCGGCTCGCGCGCCTGCACGGGATCGGCGAGGGCTATCACGACTACCGTGGCCAGTGGGAGCGGTTCGGCGCCGACCGGCTCGCGGCGATCCTGCGGACGATGGGCGTCGCGGTCGACGACGTCGCGGCGCTGCGCGCGAGCCTCGCGGACGCCGAGGCGCGGCGCGCAGGCCGGCTCGCGCCGGCGGTCGTCGCCGCGAGCGGCGCGCGCGTCGCGATCGACCTCGACGTCACCGCCGCGCAGTTCGGCGGCGTGCTGCGCTGGTCGCTGGACCGGGAGGATCACGAGCGTCGCGAGGGCACGCTGTCGAGCGCGGACTGCCCGGAACTGTGGCGCGGCGAGATCGGCGGCCGCTGGATCACGCGGCGCCGCTTCGAGCTGCCGATCGACCTGCCGACGGGTCACCATGCGCTCACCCTCGCGATCGGCGCGGCCGAGCCGCAGCGCGTCGCGCTGATCGTCGCGCCGCCCACCTGTCACGAGCCGCCGGCGCTCGCCGGCGGCGCGCGCCTGTGGGGCGTCGCGATCCAGCTCTATGCGCTGCGCTCGGGCGAGAACTGGGGGATCGGCGACTACGGCGACCTGGCGGCGCTGATCGCGGGCCTCGCGCCGCGCGGCGCCGCATTCGTCGGCGTGAACCCCTTGCACGCGCTCGCCTCCGCGGACCCGGCGCAGGCGAGTCCGTACGGGGCCTCGGACCGGCGATTCCTGAACGTGCTGTACGTCGCGGTGCCGCGGATCGCCGAGTTCGCGTCGAGCGCGGCCGCGCAGGCATGGGTCGCGGACCTCGCGTTCCAGGCGCGGCTCGCGGCGCTGCGGGAGGCGCCGCTCGTCGACTATCCGGGCGTCGCC
>JAKBCG010000204.1 GCA_021808035.1 Pseudomonadota bacterium | reverse complement strand
CTTGTCCCGCCCTCGCCCGACACGACCCTCGAGGACTTCCTGGTGAATCGCTTCGGCGAGCGGCTCTACCGCACCTTTTTCAAGGATTACACCGAGAAGGTCTGGGGCGTCCCCTGCCACGAGATCTCCGCGGAGTGGGGTGCGCAGCGGATCAAGGGGTTGTCGGTCACGAAAGCGCTCGCCCATGCCGTATCGGCACCGTTCCGCAACTTACGCGATACCGCGCAGAAGAGCACCGAGACCAGCCTGATCGAGCGTTTCCTGTACCCGAAGTTCGGGCCCGGGCAGATGTGGGAAGAGGTTGCACGACAGATCGCAGCGAAGGGCGGACGCGTGCTCCTCGGTCGGCGCGTCATCGGTTTGCAGCGCGACGGCGCCCGGATCACCGCGGTCGACGTGCGCAGCGAAGCGGACGGTTCGACCGAGCGTTTTCCCTGCGGCCAATTCGTCTCGACGATGCCGGTCCGCGACCTCGTCGCATTGCTCGGACCCGCGGACGAACCGCTGCGCCGGGTCGCCGCGCACCTGCCGTACCGCGACTTCATGACCGCTGGGCTCCTGCTCCGGCGGATGCGCACGACGGGCCGCGCGACCGACCGGCGCACGGCGAACGGGATGCCGCCGGACAACTGGATCTACATCCAGGAACCCGACGTGAAGATCGGGCGCTTGCAGGTGTTCAACAACTGGAGCCCGGCGATGGTTGCGGACCCGGCGACGATCTGGCTGGGACTCGAGTATTTCTGCGACGAGGGCGACTCGCTTTGGTCGATGCTGAACGGCGCGTTCCTCGACTTCGCCGCGATGGAGCTCGAGAAGATCGGGATGATCGACCGCGCCGACGTGCTCGACGGAACCGTCGTGCGGGTCCCGAAGGCGTATCCCGCGTACTTCGGCGAATACCGGGAATTCGCGCGAGTCCGCGCATTCCTCGACGGCTTCTCGAACCTGTATCCGATCGGCCGCAACGGCATGCACCGCTACAACAATCAGGACCACTCGATGCTCGCGGCGAACGCCGCCGTCGATGCAATCCTAGGCTCAGGCCACAAGACCGCGATCTGGCAGGTCAATGCCGAAGACGATTACCACGAAGAGCGCGCGACCCCGCGCTGAAGGACCGATCGCGGCCTCCCGTCAGGTGGCGGGTGACAAAATTTGTCTCAAACTGACCTATCGGGTCGTTCCAGCGATGCCCCGCGCTGTGAATCGCATCACGTATGGCGGAGACTCTGAAATAATAATTGTAATTAAATCATTGCGTTACACGCCACTTCCCTGGTTGGCACAGACCTTGCTTAATCCTCGGCACAGGCGCAAGCCGTGGTCCGACTTTTCGCTTTTACAGATTTCATGTCAAGGAGCGCAAATGACTAAGCAAGTCCAGAAAGGTTTCACGCTGATCGAGTTGATGATCGTCGTCGCAATCATCGGCATCCTGGCCGCCATCGCGATCCCGGCGTATCAGAACTACACGATCCGCGCGCAGGTCACGGAAGGCCTGAGCCTCGCCGACGGCCTGAAGACGTCGATGCAGGAGTACTACGCGAATTATGGCAAAATGCCAACCCATATTTGCGCCAGTTCATCTGACACCCTTTGCGTGCAGTTGGGATCTAACGCCACAGGCGCCACAAGCGGTAAGTATGTATCCAACGTTGCAGTCACCAATGGAGCCATCGTGATCACCTATGGCAACCAGGCGAACGCGGCGATTACCGGTGCCGCAAACACCTTGTCCCTGACTCCGTGGGTGGACGCGAACAACGACGTCACCTGGGTCTGCGGCTATGCGCCCAACCCGAGCACCGTCGGTGCGAGCATCGCGTCGGGTGCTGCGGCGGGCACGACGAACGTGCTGCCACAGTACCTGCCTAGCTCGTGCAATGCCTAACGGGAAATCGATAGCCGGTTAGGTTGGAACACGCCTGTAAAAGGCCCCCAACGGAGCCCCTCGCAAGAGGGGCTCTTTTATTTTGGAGGACCGGTTTGACCGGGAGCGGACGGTGCGATTCGAGGGGACCCCGAACGAAGTCCCCCGACCCTGCCCCGCCCCGCTCGCCGCTCGACCGGCCCGGCCGCGCTCGCGGGAGGATCCAGGCCTTCGCTGCGATCAGCCAATACTGGGAACCGAATCACGAAGCCGGCCCCGGCCTTGTGCGAGGATCGTCCGGAATTTGACAATTGCTCGCCGGGCGCCAGGTAGTAGACTAAGGGTTTGGAGCAACGCGCGGTTCCAGTCAACTCCATGAACGAAAACGCATTGGCATCGACGGGCAGCGGTTCGCGCTCCGCGTTCAGCGGACTCGCGCAGCGCTTGGTGCAGGACGGGCTCCTCGACGAGCCGGCGATGCACGATGCGATCGCACGCGCGAACGAAAAACGCGTGAGCCTGGTGACCCAGCTGGTCAACTCGAACCTCGCGACCGCGCGCGACATCGCGATCTCCGCCTCGCACGAGTTCGGCGTCCCGCTGCTCGACCTCGACGCGGTGATCCCGGACCCCGACGCGCTCCGGCTGGTCAGCGACAAGCTGCTGCAGAAACACCGGGTGATGCCGCTGATGAAGCGCGGCAAGCGGCTGTTCCTCGCGGTCGCGGACCCGACCAACCTGCACGCGCTCGACGAGATCCGGTTCCAGACCTCGATGGTGATCGAGTTCGTGGTCGTCGAGGACGACAAGCTCCAGAAGACGGTCGACAAGGCGATCGAGCAGGCCGAGTCGGTGATGCCGAACCTCGTCGACGACGACTTCGACCTCGAGAACCTCGAGGTCACCGGCGGCGACGACGACATCAACGGCGAGGCGCTCGCGCGCGACGACGTCGAGGACGCGCCGATCGTCCGTTTCGTGAACAAGATCCTGCTGGATGCGATCAAGAAGGGCGCCTCGGACGTGCACTTCGAGCCGTACGAGAAGTCGTTCCGGATCCGTACCCGGCTCGACGGCGTGTTGAAGGAAGTCGCGCTGCCGCCGGTGCAGCTCGCCCCTAAGATCGTCGCGCGCTTGAAGGTGATGTCGCGGCTGGATATAGCCGAACGGCGCGTGCCGCAGGACGGGCGCATCAAGATGCGCCTGTCGAAGAACCGGGCGATCGATTTTCGCGTGAGCACCTGCCCGACCCTGTTCGGCGAGAAGGTGGTCGCGCGCATCCTCGATCCGTCGAGCGCGATGCTCGGGATCGACGCGCTGGGCTACGAGAAGGTCCAGCGCGAGCTCTACCTCAAGTACCTCGCGAAGCCGCAGGGCATGATCCTCGTGACCGGCCCGACCGGGAGCGGCAAGACGGTGTCGCTCTACACCGGCCTCAACATCCTGAACACCGAGGATTGCAACATCTCGACCGCGGAGGATCCGGCCGAGATCAACCTCCCCGGCGTCAACCAGGTCAACGTGAATCCGAAGGTCGGGCTCACCTTCGCGGCCGCGCTGCGCGCGTTCCTGCGCCAGGATCCCGACGTGATCATGGTCGGCGAGATCCGCGACCTCGAGACCGCGGAGATCGCGCTGAAAGCCGCCCAGACCGGCCACCTCGTGCTCTCGACGCTGCACACCAACGATGCGCCGCAGACGCTGACGCGCCTGGTCGACATGGGCGTGAAGCCGTACGCGATCGCGACCTCGGTGAGCCTGATCATCGCGCAACGCCTCGCCCGCAAGCTCTGCGCCTACTGCCGGCAGCCGCTCGACATCCCGGCCGAGGCGCTGCGTCGCGAGGGCTTCGAGGAAGCGGACATCGCGCGCGGCTTCCGGGTCTACAAGGCGGTCGGCTGCAGCCAGTGCATCGACGGCTACAAGGGTCGCACCGGGATCTACCAGGTCATGCCGGTGACCGACGCGATCGGCCGGATCATCATGGAAGGCGGCGGGGCGATGCACATTGCCGACCAGGCGGCCAAGGAGGGCGTGTGGAACCTGCGCCGCGCCGGCTTGCAGAAGGTGATGGACGGATTCACGAGCCTCGAGGAAATCAACAGCGTCACGCTGGATTGAGAATCGCAGCGCAGGACGGAGATCGAATCATGGCGATGACGGCGACCGCAGGCACGAAGAAGGACGTCCAGTTCGTCTGGGAAGGCAAGGACAAGCGCGGCAACGTCGTGCGCGGCAAGTCGCTCGCGGCGAGCGAGGCGGCGCTGCGCGCGGATCTGCGACGCCAGGGCGTCGCACCGACCCGGGTGAAGACCCAGCGCGCGCGCCCATTCAGCGGCGGCGGCAAGGTCAAGGCTGAGGACATCGCGATCTTCAGCCGCCAGCTCGCGACGATGATGGCGGCCGGCATCCCGATGGTGCAGTCGCTCGAAATCGTCGGCAACGGCCATGAGAAGCCGGCGATGCAGCAGCTGGTCCTCGACATCAAGTCGACGATCGAGGGCGGCAGCACGCTGCACGAGGCGCTCGCGAAGCATCCGCTGTACTTCGACGACCTGTTCGTGAACCTCGTCGAGGCGGGCGAGCAGGCCGGTGCGCTGGAGACGCTCCTCGACAAGATCGCGACCTACAAGGAGAAGACCGAGGCGCTGAAGAAGAAGATCAAGAAGGCGCTGTTCTATCCGACCGCGGTGCTGGTCGTCGCGGTGCTGGTGATGACGATCCTGCTGATCTTCGTGATCCCGCAGTTCGAGTCGCTGTTCAAGGGCTTCGGGGCGGCGCTGCCGGCGTTCACGCAGATGGTCGTGAACCTGTCGCGCTTCGTGCAGCACCGTGGCTGGCTGATCTTGATCGCGTTCATCGCGGCGGTCTATACGTTCATCTACTTCAAGAAGCGCTCGCGCAACATGCGCCGGGCGCTCGACCGGATGCTGCTGCACGTGCCGGTGATCGGGCCGATCATGGTGAAGGCCGCGATCGCCCGCTTCGCGCGCACCCTCGCGACGATGTTCGCGGCCGGCGTGCCGCTGGTCGAAGCGATGCAGTCGGTCTCGGGCGCGACCGGCAACATCGTGTACGAGGAGGCGACGCTCAGGATGAAGGACGAGGTCGCGACCGGACAGCGCCTGCAGCGGGCGATGGAGAACACCGGGCTGTTTCCGAACATGGTCGTGCAGATGATCGCGGTCGGCGAGGAATCCGGTTCGCTCGACCAGATGTCCGGCAAGGTCGCCGAGTTCTACGAAA
>JAKBCG010000203.1 GCA_021808035.1 Pseudomonadota bacterium | reverse complement strand
TCGGGATCGCGGTGCTGGTCACGGACCATCACCTGCCGGGCCCGGCGCTGCCCGCGGCCGACGTGATCGTGAACCCGAACCTGCCGCGCTCCGCTTTCGGCAGCCGCGCGCTCGCCGGCGTCGGGGTCGCGTTCTACGTGGTCGCCGCGCTCGCGCGCCACCTCGAGGACCCGGATTGCAATCCGGCCGAGTGGCTCGACCTGGTCGCGCTCGGCACCGTCGCCGACGTCGTGCCGCTGGATTCGAACAACCGGGTGCTGGTCGCGCAGGGCTTGCGCCGGATCCGCGCGGGACGCTGCGCGGGCGGAATCCGCGCGCTCGTCGATGCCTCGGGCCGGCGCCTCGAGGACCTGGTCGCCGCGGATCTCGGCTTCGCGGTCGCGCCCCGGCTGAACGCCGCCGGCCGGATCGCGGACATGCGGATCGGGATCGAGTGCCTGCTCGCGGACGAGCCGGCCGAGGCCGCGGCGCTCGCGGCGCGCCTGTCGGCGCTCAACGAGGAGCGGCGCGCGATCGAGCGGCGGATGCAGCTCGAGGCGGTCGACATCGCCGCGGCGATGCGCGCGGTGCCCGGCGCTGCGGACGCACTCGGCTTGTGCCTGTTCGACGAGAGCTGGCACCAGGGCGTCGTCGGCCTGGTCGCCGGTCGCACCAAGGAGCGGCTGCACCGGCCGGTGATCGCGTTCGCGGCCGCGACCGACGGGAGCCTGCGCGGCTCGGCGCGCTCGATCGAAGGGGTGCACGTGCGCGACGCGCTCGCGGCGATCGCGGTGCGCCACCCGGGCCTGATCGACAAGTTCGGCGGGCACGCGATGGCCGCGGGACTCACGCTGCAGCGGGCGAACCTCGCGGCGTTTCGCGCGGCGTTCGCGGCCGAGGTGGCCGCGCGGGTCGATCCGGCGGCCTTGCGGGGCGTGATCCACACCGACGGCGAACTCGGCGCCGCCGAGCTCTCCCTCGACACCGCGCGCGCGCTCGCGGCCGGCGGGCCCTGGGGCCAGGCGTTCCCGGAGCCGGTGTTCGACGGTGAGTTCGCGGTGCGCGACACGCGCATCGTCGCCGAGCGCCACCTGAAGCTGCGCGTGCAGGCGGCCGGGCAGGGCGAGGCGCTCGACGCGATCGCGTTCGGCTACTTCGACGAAGCCGGGCGCGCGCCGCCGCCGCCGGGCGCGCGGGTCGCGGCCGCGTACCGCCTCGAGGCGAACGAGTACAACGGACGCACGCGGCTGCAGCTGAACGTCGCGCACCTCGCGGTGGTGTGAGCGCGCACCGCGTGCCGCGCGGGCGTCGGGTCGCGCGGACCGCGTGCCGCGCGGCGGGTGTGCTAGGATTCCGCGCCTATGGAAATCAATCCGGTCAAACGGTCCGTCAAGGATCTCGAGGAACGCGTCGGGTCCTTGCGGAGGTATCTTTGATTACGACCACAAGAGTGAACGCCTCCAGGAAGTCAACCGCGAGCTAGAGCAGCCGGGCGTGTGGAACGCCCCGGAACGCGCTCAGGAGCTCGGCCGCGAACGCGCGCGGCTCGAGGAGACCGTCGGCACGATCGATCGCTTGCAGCGCGGGCTCGCCGACGCCGGTGAGCTGCTCGACCTCGCGGAGGCCGAACAGGATCACGCCGCGGTGCGCGACGTCGAGGCGGATGTCGCCCGGCTCACGGCCGACGTCGAGCGGCTCGAGTTCCAGCGGATGTTCCCCGGCCCGATGGACTCGCACAACGCGTTCCTCGACATCCAGGCGGGCGCGGGCGGCACCGAGGCGCAGGACTGGGCGGCGATGCTCCAGCGAATGTACTTGAAGTGGGCCGACGCGCACGGGATCCACGCCGAGATCATCGACCAGAGCGACGGCGAGGTCGCCGGGATCAAGAGCGCGACGATCGCGCTGACCGGACCCTACGCCTACGGCTGGCTGCGCACCGAGACCGGCGTGCACCGGCTGGTGCGCAAGTCGCCGTTCGACTCCGGCAACCGGCGCCACACCTCGTTCGCGTCGGTGTTCCTGTCGCCGGAGGTCGACGACGACATCGCGATCGACGTGAACCCGGCGGACCTGAAGACCGACGTGTACCGCTCGAGCGGCGCGGGCGGACAGCACGTGAACAAGACCGAGTCGGCGGTGCGGATCACCCACGTGCCGACCGGGATCGTGGTCGCGTGCCAGAGCGAGCGCAGCCAGCACAAGAACCGCAGCACCGCGATGAAGATGCTGAAGGCGAAGCTGTACGAGCTCGAGTTCAACAAGCGCAACGCGGCGGCGAAGGTGCTCGAGGACTCGAAGTCCGACGTGAGCTGGGGCAACCAGATCCGCAGCTACGTGCTCGACCAGTCGCGGATCAAGGATCTGCGCACCGGCGTCGAGATCGGCAACACCACCGCGGTGCTCGACGGCGATCTCGACGATTTCTTGAAGGCCAGTCTGAAGCAGGGGCTATGAACGAACACGACACCGGCAGCGGGCCGGCGCCCGCCGGCGCGACCGAGAACCACCTGATCGCCGAGCGGCGCGCGAAGCTCGCGGCGTTGCGCGAGCGGGGCGAGGCGTTCCCGAACGACTTCAAGCGCGACGCGCTCGCGCAGGACCTCGTCGACACCTATGCGTCGCGCGACGCGGCGGCGCTCGAGGCGCTGCAGGTCGAGGTGCGGGTCGCCGGCCGGATGATGGCGAAGCGCGTGATGGGCAAGGCGAGCTTCGCGCGCATCGAGGATGGGAGCGGCTCGATCCAGCTGTTCCTGCAGCAGCCGGCGCTCGGCGGGACCTACGAGGCGTTCCGCGGCTGGGACGTCGGCGACATCGTCGGCGCGCGCGGGATCCTGTTCCGCACCCGGACCGGGGAGCTTTCGGTGCGGGTGAGCGCGCTGCGCCTGCTCACGAAGTCGCTGCGGCCGCTCCCGGACAAGTGGCACGGCATCGCCGACACGGAGCTGCGCTACCGGCAGCGCTACGTCGACCTGATCATGAGCGCGGCGAGCCGGCGGGTGTTCGAGACCCGCACGCGGATCACGCGGTTCCTGCGGGCCTTCCTCGACGCCTCCGGCTTTCTGGAAGTAGAGACGCCGATGCTGCAGCCGATCCCGGGCGGCGCGGCCGCGCGGCCGTTCAAGACGCACCACAACGCGCTCGACATGGACATGTACCTGCGGATCGCGCCCGAGCTGTACCTGAAGCGGCTCACCGTCGGGGGGTTCGAACGGGTCTACGAGATCAACCGGAACTTCCGCAACGAGGGACTCTCGACCCAGCACAATCCCGAGTTCACGATGCTCGAGCTGTATCAGGCGTACGCCGACTACGACGACATCATGGGGCTCGTCGAGGCGATGTTCCACGGGATCGCCGACACGCTGTTCGGCACGCGCCGGATCGTCTACCAGGGCGTCGAGTACGATCTGTCCGGCGCGTTCCGGCGGATGACGATCGAGGAGATCCTGCTGTCGCGGGACCCGGGGCTCGAGCGGAGCGCGCTGCGGGACGTGCGCTATCTGCGCGGCGTCTGCGATCGGCTGGGAATCGCGACCGCGCCGGGCGACGGCGCCGGGAAGCTGCAGATCGAGCTGTTCGAGAAGATCGGCGAGCCCACGCTGATCCAGCCGACGTTCGCGACCGCGTACCCGATCGAGGTCTCGCCGCTGTCCCGGCGCAACGACGCCGATCCGTTCGTCACCGACCGCTTCGAGCTGTTCATCGGCGGCCGGGAATACGCGAACGGCTTCTCCGAGCTCAACGACCCGGAGGACCAGGCGCGGCGCTTCCGCGAGCAGGTCGAGCGCAAGCGCGCGGGCGACGAGGAGGCGATGTACTACGACGCCGACTACGTGCGGGCGCTGGAATACGGGCTGCCGCCGACCGGCGGGCTCGGTGTCGGGATCGACCGGCTGGTGATGTTCTTCACCGACTCGGCGTCGATCCGCGACGTGCTGCTGTTCCCGCACCTGCGGCCGGAGAGCTGAGCGCGCGCGATGCTGCCGACTGCCGCGCCGATCGGCGTGTTCGATTCCGGTGTCGGCGGCTTGACGGTGCTGCGCGCGCTGCGCGCGGCGCTGCCGGGCGCCGACTTCGTGTACCTCGGCGACACCGCGCGGCTGCCGTACGGAACCAAGAGCGCGGCGACCGTCGCCCGCTACTCGCTGCAATGCGCCGCCGCGCTGCGCGCGCGCGGGATCGGCTGCCTCGTCGTCGCCTGCAACACCGCCTCGGCCTCGGCGCTCGAGGCGCTGCGGGCGGCGTACCCTGAGCTGCCGGTCGTCGGCGTCGTCGAGCCGGGTGCCGCGGCCGCGGTCGGCGCATCGCGCACGCGCAGCATCGCGGTGATCGCGACCGAGGGCACGATCGCCGGCGGCGCGTACCAGCGCGCGATCCAGGCGCACGCGGCCGACGCGCGCGTGGTCGCGCGTGCGTGCCCGCTGTTCGTCGCGCTCGCCGAGGAGGGCTGGACCGAAGGTCCGGTCGTCGAGGCGATCGCGCGCCGGTATTTCGAAGGGATGTTCGAGGGGCCGCGGCCGCCCGACACGCTGGTGCTCGGCTGCACGCATTTCCCGGCGCTCGCCGGCGCGATCGCGGCGGCGTTGCCGGCGGCGGTGCGCGTCGTCGATTCGGCCGCGACCACCGCGGCGGCGGTCGCGGCGCGGATCGGCGCTGCGCGGGTCGCGCACGGTCGTGGGACGGTGCGCTGGCTCGCGACCGACGGCGCGGCGCGCTTCGCCCGGATCGGCAGCCGCTTCCTCGGTGCGGGAATCGTCGCGGACGAGGTCGAGATCGTCGACCTGTGAGCCGCGCGCGGGCGCGGCTTCAGGCGGTCGCGGTGTCGAGCGCGTAGGGCAGCGGCAGGAGCTCGGCCGCGATCGGCGGCGCGGCCGCGGCGTTCGCCGCCGCGTCGCCGGCGCTCGTCGGGGCCTCGGTGGACGTCGAAGCGTCCGCGGGGGTCGAGAGGTCCGCAGTCTCCGGCGGCGCGATCGGCAGGACCGCGAGACCTTCGTAGCCTTGCCCGGCCGGCTGCAGTTCGGTCAGGCGCCCGACGCGGCCGTCCGGCACGCGCACGTTCGCGCCGAGCGGCGCGTCGACGCGGGTCCGCACGCGCCACAGCCGTCGCTTGATCCGGCCGAGGTGCTGGGTGCGCGCGACGATCTCCTGGCCGGTGTAGCAGCCCTTCTGGAAGCTG
>JAKBCG010000202.1 GCA_021808035.1 Pseudomonadota bacterium | reverse complement strand
GCGGGACCGTGTCGTGTTCATCAACACCGGGTTCCTCGATCGCACCGGCGATGAGATTCACACCTCGATGGAGGCCGGTGCGGTCTCGCGCAAGGCCGATCTCAAGAAGGCCGTCTGGCTGGACGCGTACGAGCGCCAGAACGTCGACGTGGGCCTCGCGTGCGGGCTGCCGGGGCACGCCCAGATCGGCAAAGGCATGTGGGCGATGCCGGACCTGATGGCCGAGATGCTGAAGAGCAAGGCGGCGCACCCGGCCGCCGGCGCCAGCACCGCGTGGGTCCCCTCGCCGACCGCGGCGACGCTGCATGCGCTGCATTACCACGACGTGGACGTCGCCCGGGCGCAGCGCGACCTCGCGCATCGGCCGCGCGCGTCGCTGGCCGAGATCCTGACCCCGCCGCTCGTCGAACGGCCACGCTGGACCGCGGCCGAGATCGAGGAGGAATTGCAGAACAACGCCCAAAGCATCCTCGGCTACGTGGTACGATGGGTGGATCAGGGCATCGGTTGCTCGAAGGTGCCGGATTTCTACAACGTCGCGCTGATGGAGGATCGCGCCACGCTGCGGATCTCGAGCCAGCACGTGGCGAACTGGTTGCACCACGGCATCTGCACCGAGGACGCGGTCCGTGACGCGTTCCGGCGCATGGCGGCGGTCGTCGACCGACAAAATGCGGCGGACCCGGCGTACCGGCCGATGACGCCGGACCTCGAGCACAACATCGCGTTCCAAGCCGCATGCGATCTCGTGTTCCTGGGCCGTACGCAGAGCAACGGTTACACGGAAGCGACGCTGCACGCCCGCCGCCGGCAGCGCAAGGCCGCCGGCCGCGCCTGAGCGCATCCCACTCCTCGCGGCGGGACGCTCGTCGCCGCGACGGGTCGTTATCATTTATCGATTCATGAACTTTCGTTAGAGGAATATCCATGTCGTTCACCGATCTCGGGCTGATGCCCGAATTGCTGCGCGCAGTCGCCGAGAAAGGCTACGACGCGCCCACCCCGATCCAGACGCAGGCGGTTCCCGCGGTGCTCGCCGGCCGCGACGTGCTGGCGGGGGCCCAGACCGGCACCGGCAAGACCGCGGGCTTCGTACTGCCGATCCTGCAACGCCTGGGCGCACCCGCCGGAACGGCGCCGCGGTCGCTCGTGCTCGTGCCGACGCGCGAACTCGCCGCGCAGGTCGCCGAGAGCGCGCGCGCCTACGGAAAATACCTGCGCCTGCGGACCTTCCAGGTGTTCGGCGGAGTGAACATCAATCCTCAGATCACCAGGCTGCATGCCGGCTGCGACATCCTGGTCGCGACACCGGGGCGGCTCCTCGATCTCGCCCAGCAACGCGCGGTCGACCTCGGTCACGTCGAGATCCTGGTGCTCGACGAAGCCGATCGGATGCTCGACATGGGTTTCATCCATGACATCAAGCGCGTGCTCAAGCTGCTGCCCGCTTCGCGGCAGAACCTGCTGTTCTCCGCCACCTATTCGGACGAGATTCGCGCGCTCGCGGAGCGCCTGCTGCGCAACCCGCTGTCGATCCAGGTCGCCCCGCGCAACGCGCCGATCGAACTCGTCGAGCAGCGCGCGTACCGCGTGCCGAAGGAGCACAAGCGCCACCTGCTCGCGCACCTGATCCGCGACAACGACTGGCGCCAGGTGCTGGTATTCACCCGCACGAAGCACGGCGCGAACCGGCTCGCGCAGCAGCTCGAGGGCGCCGGCATCACCGCCGCCGCGATCCACGGCAACAAGAGCCAGTCCGCGCGGATCCGCGCGCTCGAAGCGTTCAAGCAAGGCGAGGTTCGCGCGCTGGTCGCGACCGAGGTCGCCGCGCGCGGCCTCGACATCAAGGAACTCCCGCACGTGATCAATTATGAGCTGCCGAACGTTCCCGAGGACTACGTCCACCGGATCGGCCGCACCGGGCGGGCGGGCCGCGCCGGCGAGGCGATCTCGCTGGTCGGCGAGGACGAGCACGGGCTGTTGCGCGACGTCGAACGGCTCCTGCGCCGGGCGATCCCGGTCGCGCCGACCCCGGCATTCGTGATCGTCGAGACCGCGCACCCTCCGGCGGGATCGAGGTCGGCCGAGCATCACGGCCAGCCGCGGCCGCAGGCCCGCGGCGCCGGTGCGCACGGAAGCCACGCCCGCGGCGCCGCTCACGGCGGCGCCCGTGGCGGGCAAAGCGTGCTACATTCCCAGCGGTCGAGATCGCCGAGACAACGACACCGTTGATCAATGCCTTCAAATCGCTGACGCGAGCGCAGCGCAACGCGTTCCTCGCGGCGTTTTCCGGCTGGTCGCTGGATGCGTTCGACTTCTTCATCTTCATCTTCTCGCTGAAGGCCATCGGCACCGAGTTTCACGCCGACGTCGCCGCGGTCGCCGAAGGCATCTTCCTGACGCTCGCGCTGCGACCGGTCGGCGCGCTGGTGTTCGGGTGGCTCGCCGAGCGCTACGGACGGCGGCCGGTGCTGATCGCGAACGTGCTGAGTTTCTCGCTGGTCGAGATCGCGAGTGCATTCGCGCCGAACCTCGCGACCCTGCTCGCGCTGCGTGCGCTGTTCGGCTTCGCGATGGGCGGGGAATGGGGCGTCGGCGCCGCCCTCGCGTTCGAAACGCTCCCGGCGCGCGGTCGCGGCTTCTTCTCGGGACTGCTCCAGGAAGGCTACGCGGTCGGGTATCTGCTCGCATCCATCGCGTTCGCGACGCTGTTCACCCATGTCGGCTGGCGCGGAATGTTCCTGATCGGTGGCGCGCCCGCGCTCCTCGCGCTGTTCGTCAGCGTCGCGGTCGAGGAGTCTCCGAGCTGGTCCCGCGCGCCCCGCGCACGCGCACTGTCACTCGGCGAGACCTTCCGATCGCTCCGCCCCCACCTCGCGTTGCTGCTGTTCCTGGTCGCGTTGATGGCCGCGTTCAACGCGTTCTCGCACGGGTCCCAGGATCTGTATCCGACCTTCCTGCTCGCGCAACGCCACTTCTCGGCCGGTTCGACCGGGCTGATCGCGGTGGTGATGAATCTTGGCGCATTGGTCGGCGGCATGAGTTTCGGGGCGCTGTCCGAGCGCATCGGGCGCAAACGGGCGATCGCGCTCGCCGCCGCACTCGCGCTGCCCGTGATCCCGCTGTGGGTCTATTCACACGCCGCGGTCGGCCTCGCGATCGGCGGCTTCCTGATGCAGTTCATGGTCCAGGGGGCCTGGGGGGTCGTGCCCGCGCACCTCAACGAACTCTCCCCGCCCGCGGTTCGCGCGATCCTCCCGGGCTTCGCGTACCAGCTCGGCAACCTCGCGATGTCGAAGATGGGTCCGATCCAGGCCGGTCTCGCGGAGTCGCATCACGGCGACTATGCCGGCGTGCTCGCCTGGACGATGGGCATCGTCGCGATCGCGATGATCGTGCTGGCGTCGTTCGGACCCGAGGCGCGCGCGGCCCCGTTGTGAACGTCCCGCGCCGGGCGCGCGCCGCGGCTCAGAGCGTCGCGACGAAGCGCTTCAGGTAGTCGGCGAAGTCGACGCCGAGGCTCGAGTGTCGCAGCCCGTACTCGACCGTCGCCTGCAGATAGCCGAGCTTGCTGCCGCAGTCGTAGCGCTTGCCCTCGAACTGGAACGCATGGACCGGCTCACGGCGCATCAGCCGCGCGATGCCGTCGGTCAGCTGGATCTCACCGCCCGCGCCCGTGCCCACCTCGGCGAGTTCCTCGAAGATCGAGCCCGACAGCAGGTAACGGCCGACGACCGCGAGATTCGACGGCGCTTCGCTGGGCTTCGGCTTCTCGACGATGTGCGACACCCGTCCGACGCGCCCCTCGGCGCCGCGCTCGAGCGAGACGATCCCGTATTTGTCGGTGTCCGCCGGCGGCACGACCTGCACGCCGAGCACGCTGCCGCCGTGGGTGCGGTGCACCTCGGCCATCTGTTTCAAGCAGGGAACGCTCGCGTCGATCAGGTCGTCCGCCAGATGGACCATGAACGGCGCGTTGCCGACGACCGGTCGCGCACAGAGCACCGCATGCCCGAGACCGAGCGGCGCGGGTTGTCGGATGTACACGCAGGTCGCGTAACTCGGCAGGATACCGCGCAACGCGTCGAGCAGGTCCCGCTTGCCCTGCGCCTGGAGTACGGCTTCGAGGTCGGAGTTCGTGTCGAAATGATCCTCGATCGCGCGCTTCGAGCTGCCGGTGATGAACACCAAGGTGTCGGCGCCCGCGGCGAGCGCTTCGTCGACCGCGTACTGGATCAAGGGCTTGTCGACGATCGGCAGCATCTCCTTCGGGCTCGCCTTGGTGGCCGGCAGGAAGCGTGTGCCGCGGCCGGCGACCGGGAACACGACGGTCTTGACTGTTTTCGGGGTCATCGCAGCCTCAGCACTCGTCTGGTGATACGCAAATCATAACGGATTGCCCGGCGCCGAACGCGCTCCTAGCGCAACCGCAGCACGACGCAGGTCTCGAATCCGTCCCAGGCCTGGCACCCGGGGCACTGCCAGTAGAAACGCCGCGCCACGAACCCGCAATCGCCGCAACGGTAGGTCTCGGAGCGTGCGAGCAGCGCGCGCATCTGCGCGATGATCTGCTCGAACGGCGCCTGCGGGGCGGCCTCGCGGAATGCGGCCAGCACGGGATCGCGCTCGATCGCGAGTTCGATCGGTTCGCGCAACGGCGCGGCATCCGCCGGCGGCAGCGCGAGCGCCGCATAGACGATCGCCTTCACGTCACCGCGCTCGCGCTGCTGCGCGCGCTCCAGGAGTCTTCGCAGGACCGCCGGACGCGCGCTCTCGCCGACCAGCCGCAGCAGGTGGGCGAGTTCGTCGTAGACCAGCGCCGGATTCGCATCGATCGCCCAGGTCAGCAGTCGCGCGGCCAGGTCCGTCTGTCCGGCCCGCTCCGCGATCTGCGCGCGCAGCACCGCGGCACGCGGAAACGTCGCAGACTCACGCCGCACGACCCGCAGCGTCCGCCGCGCCTCCTCGACGTCGCCGCGCTCGAGCTGATAGGTCGCTATTTCGCACAGGTAGTGGGCGGCGACCGACCCCGCCGGCGCGAGTCCGAGCCGTGCGAGCGCGCGGTGAGTCTCGAGGGCCTGCGTCCAGTCGCGCTGCCGCTCGTAGATCGCCCGCAGCGCCTCGAGCGCCCGCCCCTTGAAGCGATCGCCCTCGCTGACCTGCCGGTAGATCCCCTCCGCGCGGTCGAGGAGGCCCGCCC
>JAKBCG010000201.1 GCA_021808035.1 Pseudomonadota bacterium | reverse complement strand
ACAAGGCGACCAAGAAGGAGATGCGCAAGATCCTCGGCGAGATCCAGAGCGGCAAGTTCGCGCGCCAGTGGATCGCGGAGAACAAGCGCGGCCGCCGCAAGTACTCGAAGCTGCTGAAGGCGGACCTCGCGCACTCGATCGAGAAGGTCGGCGCCGACCTGCGCGCGCGCATGCCCTGGCTCGAGTCCGGCCGGGCCTGAGCGCGCACCGGAGCACGACGCGATGCCGGCGCGCACGATGTTCGAAAAGGTCTGGGCGGCCCACGAGGTCGTGCCGGAGACTCCCGACACGCCCGCGGTGCTGTACATCGACCTGCACCTGACGCACGAGGTGACCTCGCCGCAGGCGTTCGCGCTGCTGCGCGCCCAGGGCCTGAAGATACGCCGCCCGGATCGCACGCTCGCGACGCTCGATCACTCGACGCCGACGCGCACCGAACAGATCTTCGGCGACGAGCCGATCGGCCCCACGGACGCGGCGCGCCAGGTGCATCAGCTGGAGGCGAACGCGAAGGAATTCGGGGTGGAGCTCTACGGCCTGCGCGACCCGCGGCGCGGGATCGTGCACGTGATCGGCCCCGAGCAGGGCCACACCCGCCCCGGGATGACGATCGTCTGCGGTGACAGCCACACGAGCACCCATGGCGCGCTCGGCGCGCTCGCGTTCGGGATCGGCACGACCGAGGTCGGCCACGTGCTCGCGACCCAGTGCCTCCTGCAGCGCAAGCCGAAGACGCTGGCGATCGAGGTCGGCGGCCGTCTCGGCGCCGGCGTGACCGCGAAGGACCTGATCCTCGCGATCATCGGCCGGATCGGCGTCTCCGGCGGGACCGGGTACGTGCTCGAGTACCGCGGGCCGGCGATCACGGCGTTGTCGATGGCCGAGCGCATGACCGTGTGCAACATGTCGATCGAGGCCGGCGCGCGCGCCGGGCTGATCGCGCCGGACGAGGTCACCCTCGCCTACCTCGCGGAGCGGCCGCACCAGCCGCGGCCCGAGGACTTCGACGCGGCGGCGGCCGGCTGGCGGGCGCTCGCGAGCGACCCGGGCGCCGCGTTCGACGCGCGCGTCGAGATCGACGCGTCGGCCCTCGAGCCGATGATCACCTATGGCACGAACCCCGGCATGGTGCTGCCGATCGGCGGCGCGATCCCGGGCGAGCGCGGCGATCCGGTGCTCGAGCGCGCGCTCGCCTACATGGGCTTTCACGGCGGCGAGCCGATGCTCGGCAAGCGCGTCGACGTCGTGTTCGTCGGCAGCTGCACGAACGGCCGCCTCGAGGACCTGCAGGCGACCGCGAAGATCCTGCGCGGCCGCCGGGTCGCCCCCGGCGTGCGGATGCTGGTGGTGCCGGGCTCCCAGCAGGTCAAACGCGAGGCGGAGGCGCTCGGGCTCGCGGACGTGTTCCGGGAGGCCGGCGCCGAGTGGCGCGAATCGGGGTGCTCGATGTGCCTCGGGATGAACGGCGACACCGTTCCCGCGGGCGCGACCGCGGTCAGCACCAGCAACCGCAATTTCGAGGGCCGGCAGGGCGTCGGCGCACGCACCTTGCTCGCGAGCCCGTACACCGCGGCCGCGTGCGCGGTCACCGGCCGCATCACCGATCCTCGGGACCTGCTGTGATGGAACCGATCAAGACCCTGCGTTCGACCACGGTCGTGATGCCGTCGACGAACATCGACACCGACCAGATCATCCCGGCGCGCTACCTGACCGTGACGACCAAGACCGGTCTCGGCCAGGCGCTGTTCGCGGACCTGCGCTACGCGGCGGACGGCACCCCGAAGCCCGACTTCGTGCTGAACCGGCCGGAAGCGGCCGGCAGTCGCATCCTGGTCGCGGGCCACAACTTCGGCTGCGGCTCCTCGCGCGAACACGCGCCGTGGGCGCTTCACGACTACGGCTTCCGCGCGGTGGTGAGCAGCGCGATCGCGGACATCTTCAAGAGCAACGCGCTGAAGAACGGCCTGCTGCCGGTGATCGTCGACCCGGCGACGCACCGCTGGCTCGTCGAGCATCCGGGCGCCGAGGTCACGATCGACCTCGAGACGACCGAGCTTGCGCTGCCGGACGGGCGCCGGGTCACGTTCCCGATCGACCGGTTCGCGCGACACTGCCTGCTGAACGGCATCGACGAGCTCGGCTACCTGCGCGCCCAGCTGCCGGCGATCGAGCGCTACGAAGCGGCGCATGGACGCTGAGGCGCGCCGATGCGCGCGCTGATCGCGGTCCTCGCCGGCGACGGCATCGGCCCCGAGGTCACCGCCGAGGCGGTCCGCGCCCTCGACGCGATCGCCCGCCGCTTCGGCCACGAGTTCCGGTTCGAGCCGGCGCTGCTCGGCGGCGCGGCGATCGACGCCGCCGGCACGGCGCTCCCCGAGGACACGCTCGCGCTGTGCCGCCGTGCGGACGGCGTGCTGATGGGCGCGGTCGGCGGACCGCGCTGGTCCGATCCGAACGCGGCGATTCGGCCCGAACAGGGACTCCTGCGGCTGCGCAAGGAGCTCGGCCTGTTCGCGAACCTGCGTCCCGTCGCGCCGCACCCGGCGGTGCTCGGCGCCTCGCCGATCAAGCCGGAGCTGCTCGCCGGCGTCGACATCCTGGTGGTGCGCGAGCTGACCGGCGGGATCTACTTCGGCGACAAGCACCGCAGCGACACCGACGCGGTCGACGTGTGCCGCTACACCGTCGCGGAGATCGAGCGCGTGGTGCGGCTCGCCGCGGGCCTCGCGCGCGCGCGACGGCGCAAGCTCACCTCGATCGACAAGGCGAACGTGCTCGAGACCTCGCGGCTGTGGCGCTCGGTCGTCGAGCGGATCGCCCGCACGGAGTTCACCGACCTCGTCGTGGAGCACATGCTGGTCGACGCGGCCGCGATGCACCTGCTGCGCCGGCCGCGCGACTTCGACGTGATCGTGACCGAGAACATGTTCGGCGACATCCTGACCGACGAGGCATCGATGCTCGCCGGTTCGCTCGGGATGCTGCCGTCCGCCTCGCTGGGAGCGCGCGGACGCGGCGGCCTGTACGAGCCGATCCACGGTTCCGCGCCGGACATCGCCGGCCGCGGGATCGCGAATCCGTACGCGACGATCCTGAGCGCGGCGATGCTGCTGCGCCACTCGCTCGAGCTCCCGGCCGAGGCCGGCGCGCTGGAGGAGGCGGTATCGGCCGCGATCGAGCGCGGCGCGCTCACCGCCGACCTCGCGCCCGCGGGGACGACGCCCACGACCACCCGCGCGGCCGGCGACGCGGTCCTCGCCGCGCTCGGCTGAGACGCTAGGCCGCCCGGTCGAGCCCCGCCTCGAGGTCCGCGACCAGATCCGCGGCCGCCTCGATCCCGATCGACAGGCGCAGCAAGCCCGCGCCGATCCCGGCCCGCTCGCGCGCGGCCGGGTCCATCCCCGCATGGGTCATCGTCGCCGGGTGCGCGACCAGGCTCTCGACCCCGCCGAGCGACTCGGCGAGCGTGAAGCACTCGAGCCCGTCGAGGAAGGCGCCCACCGCGCCCTCGCCGCCCGCGAGCTCGAAGCTCAGCATCGCGCCGAACCCGGACTGCTGGCGTCGCGCGAGCGCGTGGCCCGGATGGTCCGCGAGTCCCGGGTAGTGGACCCGCCGGACCGCCGGGTGGCGCCCGAGCGCGGCGACGACCGCGACCGCGTTCTCGGCGTGCGCGCGCATCCGCGCGTGCAGCGTACGCAGCCCGCGCAGCGTCAGGAAACTGTCGAACGGCGCGCCGGTGAGCCCGAGCGCGTTCGCCCACCACGCGAGCTCGCGCGCCGTCTCGGCGTCGCGCGCGACGACCGCGCCGCCGACCACGTCGCTGTGCCCGTTCAGGTACTTCGTGGTCGAGTGCAACACGAGGTCCGCGCCGAGCACGAGCGGACGCTGCCAAACCGGCGACAGGAAGGTGTTGTCGACGACGACCCGCGCGCCGACCGTGTGCGCCGCGGCCGAGAGCGCGGCGACGTCGACGATGCGCAGCAGCGGATTGCTCGGGGTCTCGATCCACACCAGCGCGGGCCGCGCCGCGAGCGCGTGCGCGAGCGCCGCGACGTCGTTCTGGTCGACGAAATCGACCGTGATCGCGCCCTTCGCGCCGAGCGCCGCGAGCAGCCGGAACGTCCCGCCGTAGCAGTCGTGCGGCGCGAGCACCCGCGCGCCGGCCGGCAGGCTCGCGAGGGTGAGCGTGACCGCGGCGAGGCCGGTCGCGGTGACCACCGCGCCGGCGCCGCCCTCGAGATCGGCGAGCGCGCCGGCGAGCAGGTCGCGGGTCGGATTCCCCGAGCGCGTGTAGTCGTACGGCCCGCGCGGCGCGCCGAGCCCGTCGAACGCGAAGTTCGACGAGAGGTAGATCGGCGGTACGACCGCCCCGTACTGCGCGTCCGTCTCGAGCCCCGCGCGCACCGTGCGCGTCACTGCGCCCGCGCTCACGCCGCGACCCCGTCCGCAAGCGCCGCCGCGACGATCGGATTCAACATCTCGCTCTCCTTCAGGAAGGCATCGTGTCCGTACAGGGAATTCACCGCGACCAGCCGGGTGTGCCCGCCGAGGCTCGCGGCGAGCGCGCGCATGTCGGCGATCGGCACGAGCTGGTCCTCGTGCACCGCGATCAAGGTCGTCGGCACGCGCACCGTCGCCGGGTCGATCCGGAACAGGTCGATCGACTCGCTGAGCGCGAGGAACGACTCGGCCCGGTAGCGGCGCACGTAGTCGTCACCGCGCGCGAACAGGTAGCGCTCGACCGGGAACACGAACCGGCCGTGCTCGAACGTCGGCGGACCGCCGAACCGTTCGTCGAACTCGCGCGCGCTGCGGTAGGTGGTCATCGCGAGCGCGCGGGCGAGCTTCAGGCCCGCGGGCCCGTCGCCGCGCGCGAGCGCCTCGCGCACGATCTGCCGCTGCACGCAGCGCCGCGCGGTCGCGAGCGGCCGGACGCGGTCGGCGGCGCTCAGGACGACGAGCCGGCCGACCCGGTCGGGATGGCGTGCGGCGAAAGCGAGCGCGACCTGACCGCCATACGAGGCCCCGACGATCGCGTGCAGCGCACCCTCCCCCCGGGCCGCCAGGATCGCGGCGATCGCCTCGGCTTGGTCGTACGCGCTCACGCTCGGGAACGGCACGCCCGGCGCGGGCGCGCTGCTCTCGCCGGATCCGCCGAGGTAGTCGATCCCGAGAATCCGGTAGCGGCGCCGATCGACGCCCTGA
>JAKBCG010000200.1 GCA_021808035.1 Pseudomonadota bacterium | reverse complement strand
GCGAGCAACCGACCTCGGCGCGCGACCGATCTGGGTCGCGGGCAGCACCCATGCCGGCGAGGAACGCGCGGTGCTCGAGGTGCACCGGAACCTGCTGAAGTCCCTGCCGGATGCGTTGCTGATCCTTGCGCCGCGGCATCCGCAGCGTTTCGAAGCGGTCGCGTCGCTTCTGCACGGCGGGGGTTGGCGCTTCGCGCGACGCAGCGAAGGCGGACGGGTCCCGCCTCAGGTCCCGGTGCTGCTGCTCGACACGATCGGCGAGTTGCCGAGCTACTACGCGGCCGCGGACGTCGCGTTCGTCGGCGGCAGCCTGGTTCCGATCGGGGGTCACAACCTGCTCGAGCCCGCCGCGGTCGGCGTGCCGGTGCTCACCGGACCGTCGCTCGACAGCGCCCGCGAGGCCGCCGCGCTGCTGACCGCGGCCGGCGCGGCGCGGATCGTCGCCGATACGGCCGAACTCGGCGTACAGCTCGCGCGATGGCTCGCGGATCCGGCGGAGCGTGCGCGAATCGGCGCGATCGGCCGTCGGACCGTCGCGACGCAGCGGGGTGGCGTTGCACGCCTGGTGGAATGGCTGGACAGCGGGCTCGGACCGAGCGCGATCGATGGAGTCGCGGGCGCTAATAGCGCGGTATCGACGGATCCACGGCGATCGACCAGGCGTCGATCCCACCGGTCAGATTGAGCACCGTGGCGAAGCCGTGACGCTCGAGGAAGTGCGCGACCGCGAGACTGCGCACGCCCGCGTGGCAGATCACGACCGTGACCGCGTTCGGGTCGAGCTCGCCCAGGCGGTCGGGAATCCGGCCCATCGGAATCCGCCGGTGCTCGCCGGGCACGGGGGCGAATTCGGTTTCCCAAGGCTCGCGCACGTCGACGAGCACGATCGGTTCGCCGCGCCGGCGACGCTCGACCAGCTGTTCCGGCGAGATGCCGGTCACCATCAGAACACGAACTTTTCCGTCGCGGGCGCGCCGATCAACGGTTCGATCACCGTCTCGAACAGCGTCTCGCGGACCCATTCGTCGGGCCCGACCCGGCGTACGAGCATCGCCTCCATCACCGGCGCGGTCCCGACCACCGCGAACAGGCGTCCGCCGACGGTGAGCGAATGCTCGAACCGGCGGTCGTAGCGCGGCATCGAGCCGGTCAACGCGATCACGTCGTACTCGCCGAGCGCTTGCGGCGAGAACGCGTCGCGCACCTCGAGTTCGACCGGCGCGAGCGGCAACGCCGCCAAGGTCGCGCGCGCCTGATCGATGAACGGCGGATGGATGTCGATCGACTTCGTTCTCGCCGCGAGCTTGGTCAGACAGGCGGCGAGGTAGCCCGTGCCCGTGCCGACCTCGAGCGCCGAATCCGCCGGATCGACGTCGAGCGCCTGGAGGATGCGGCCGTGGAGCTTCGGCGCGAGCATCGTCTGGCCGAACCCGATCGGCAGCGGCGCGTCCGCGAACGCGACGGATCGGTACGCCGTCGGCACGAAGGCTTCGCGGGGTATCGCGGCGAGCGCGTCGAGCACCCGCGCGTCGAGCACGTCCCAGGTGCGGATCTGTTGATCGACCATCTGTCGTCGGGCGGCGCGTGTGTCCATCGGTGCCTTGCTCGCTGCGGGAAGGATTTCCATCTCGCTGATTATGGTCAATTTGCGCAAGCGACGCCACGGCCTGCGCTATCCTCAGCGCCACGATGATTCCAGGATCCATGCGCGGCTCGACGCCGTATTTCAACAGGGATGCGAATCATCGAGCGCGAGGGTCCAATTGAGCTCACCGTCCAGCTGGTTGTGGCTCGCGAGCACGGCGCTACTCGCCGTATGGCTCGGTGTCCTGCATGCGCGCCGCCGGCGCGAGACCCGGGCGATCGAGGTGATCTCGCGGCGGATCCGCGTGATGACCCAGGATCCCGAGCCCTCCGCCCGGGTTCCGGTCGACGGGCAGGGCGCCCGTGTCGAGGAACTCGGCGGCGCGGTGAACCAGCTGCTCGAGAACCTGGAGCGCCGCGGCGCGCGCTGCCATGACCGCGAACAGCTCTTCCAGCGGCTGGTCGAGTCCGTGCACGAGGCGGTCGTCGTCACCCGCGAACGCATCTTGTTCGCGAACCCCCGATTCCTGGACCTTCTCGGGACGACCCGCGAGCAGGTGATCGGTCAGCCGCTCGCGAATTTCGTCGCGCCGGAGTACGTCGATCTCGTCGAGCAGAATCTCGCGCGCCGTCTCGCGGGACAGCCGGCCGCGGAACGCTACGAGGTGGAGTTGATCGGCCCCCAGGGCCAGGTCACCCGCGTCGAGCTGTCGAGCGCGCTGATCGACAACGCCGGCGAGCCGGTGCTGCTGCTGACCGCGATCGAGATGTTGCCGGAGGATCGGCAGGAGACGCCCCGCCCCCGGGCGCTCGCGACCCTCGACGCGATGGGGCAGGCGGTCCTCACGGTCGACGCCGACGCCCGGATCGACTATGCGAACCAGGCCGCCGCGCAGCTGCTCGGCGCGCCGGCGGACGCGCTGCTCGGCAAGTCCCTGCCGAAGGTGGCCGCGCTGATCGAGGAGTCCGATCGGCAGCCGATCACCGATCCGGTGCGCAAGGTGTTCGCGACCGGGCAGCGCCTCGCGGTCGGCAAGCGCACGATACTCGTGCCCGCGAACGGCGCCGCGGAGCGTGCGGTCGAGATCAACGTGGCGCCGTTGCATGGTGAGGCCGGCGACACCACGGGCGCGGTGATCGTGCTGCACGACGCCAGCGAATGGCGGGGCATGACCCGACAGATGACCTATCAGGCAAGTCACGATGCCCTCACCGGTCTCGTGAACCGCCGCGAGTTCGAACGGCGGCTGCAGGAGGCGATCGACTCGGCGCGCCAGGGCGACGTCACCCATGCGCTCGCCTATCTCGATCTCGATCGCTTCAAGGTCGTCAACGATACCTGCGGGCACTCGGCGGGTGACAACCTGCTGCGCGAAGTCGCCGCGCTGATCAAGGATGCGGTGCGCGATTCCGACACCGTCGGCCGGATCGGCGGGGACGAGTTCGCGCTGCTGCTCACCGGCTGCCCGCTCGACAAGGCGCGGCAGATCGCCGACGACGTCGTGCGATCGGTCGGTGACTACCGGTTCGTGCGGCGCGACAAGATCTTCAACATCGGCGTGAGCGTCGGCTTGATCGAGATCGGCCGCGACGCCACGACGATCGAGGACACACTGAACGCCGCCGATTCGGCCTGCTACGTCGCGAAGAAGCAGGAGGGCGTGAAGGTGCACGTCTATTCCTCCCGGGAGGAGGCGACGGCCCGCCACAGCGGCGAGATCCAGTGGCTCCAGGAGCTGCAGAACGCGCTGCGCAACGACGCTTTCGAGCTCTACTTCCAGCCGATCGTGCACGCCCAGCGGGACAGCGTGCGCGGACCCGCGCTCGAGGTGTTGCTGCGGCTGCGCCCGGGCGGTGCGACCCACGCGGCTCCGGCGGAGTTCATCCGGGCGGCCGAGCGCTATCGCCTGATGCCCCATGTGGATCGCTGGGTCGTGCAGGCGGTGCTCTCGGCGCTCGGGCGGGGGGCGTTGCGTCTGCCGCCGGGCCGCAGTGTCGGGATCAACATCGCAGGGCAGACGCTCGGAGATGCCAGCTTCCTCGAATTCGTCGTCGACTGCTTCGATCACACCGGCGCGGTGCCGGGCGACATCTGTTTCGAAGTCACCGAGAGCTCGGTCGTCGCGAACCTCGATCATGCGCGCCGCTTCGTCGAGGTGCTGCACGGCATGGGTTGTGAGTTCGCGCTCGATGATTTCGGGAGCGGGTTGAGCTCGTTCGCGAATCTGCGGACCCTGCCGATGGACTACCTGAAGATCGACGGTTCGTTCATCCGCAACCTCGCGAACGACGCGGTGAACCAGGCCATGGTCGCCGCGATGGTCGACCTGTCGCGGACACTCAATTTCCGGGTCGTCGCGGAGCAGGTCGAGGACCAGAGTTCGCTCGATGCGGTCAAGCGGATGGGGATCGACTTCGTCCAGGGCTTCGCGATCGCCCGGCCCCAGCCGCTCGCGATGGCCCCGATTCCGGGCTGACGCCGCCGTCATAACCGACGGGCAGCCCCGCATAACCATTGGCTATTGTGCAAGGCGCCTAGCCAAGAGGGACAATCCTTGCTTTGATTACATGCGCTGCCGCCGCCGGCGCGGCGCCACGAGGTGCAACATGCAGATTTTCGAGGACAACACGCGATCCATCGGCCGTACGCCGCTCGTGCGCATCAACCGGCTGACCGCGGGCGCGGGCGCCACGGTCGTCGCGAAGATCGAGGGACGCAACCCCGCGTATTCGGTCAAATGCCGGATCGGCGCCGCGATGGTCTGGGACGCGGAGGCGCGCGGCGTGCTGCAGCCCGGGATGTCGATCGTCGAGGCGACCAGCGGCAACACCGGCATCGCGCTCGCGTATGCGGCCGCGGCGCGCGGCTACGGATGCGTGCTGACGATGCCCGAGACGATGAGCATGGAACGGCGCAAGGTCCTGGTCGCGCTCGGCGCGCGCTTGATCCTCACGCCGGGCGCGAAGGGAATGAAGGGCGCGATCGCCAAGGCCGAGGAGCTCGCCGCGGCGGATCCGCGCCAATACCTGTTGATGCGGCAGTTCGACAATCCGGCCAACCCGGGCATTCACGAAACGACGACCGGCCCCGAGATCTGGGCGGATACCGACGGGCAGATCGACGTTCTGGTGTCCGGCGTCGGCACGGGTGGCACGCTGACCGGTGTGTCGCGGTACATCAAGCGGACGCGCGGCAAGCCGATTCTCACGGTCGCGGTGGAACCGGCGGCCTCGCCGGTGATCACCCAGACCCTCGCGGGCCAGCCGCTGACGCCCGCTCCCCACAAGATCCAGGGGCTCGGCGCCGGCTTCATTCCCCGCAACCTCGATCTCACGTTGCTCGATCGCGCCGAGCTGGTCAGCAACGAGGAAGCGATCGCGGTCGCCCGCCGCCTCGCCCGCGAGGAGGGGATCCTGTGCGGCATTTCCTGCGGTGCGGCGATGGCAGCCGCGCTGCGCCTCGCGCATGAGCCCGCGCAGCGCGGCAAGACGATCGTCGCGATCCTGCCGGACGCCGGCGAGCGGTATCTGTCCGGCGCCCTGTTCGAAGGCTTGTTCGACGAGGTCGAGAAGATGCAGGCGGTCGGCTGAACGGAGCGGCGGCGATGGCGGATCCCGAGACACCCGAGGCGGCCCGGCGGCGCG
>JAKBCG010000199.1 GCA_021808035.1 Pseudomonadota bacterium | reverse complement strand
GCCCACGGGCACGCTCGGCGGCACCGTCGCCGCCGCTCGGCGGGCGCTCGCGGGGCTGCGCCTGCCGCCGGGGACCCGGTACGCGTTCGGCGGCTTGTTCGCGGAACTCGAGCGTGCCGCGCTCGGGCTCGGGGTCGCGGTCGTCGCTTCGATCGTGCTGATGGTCGGGATCCTGATGCTGCAGTTCGACGGACTGCTCGTCCCCGGGATCCTGCTGCTCGAGGTGCCGCTCGCGATCACCGGTGGCGTCGTCGCGCTCCTGGTGAGCGGGGTCGGACTCAATGCGACCGGCATCATCGGATTCCTGACGCTGATCGGCATCGGTTTACGGCACAGCATCGTGCTGCTCGATCGTGCGAAGCAGAACGAGGCCGCCGGGATGGCGGTCGACGAGGCGGTACGCGAAGCGGTCCAGGTACGGTTCCGGCCGATCGTGCTGACCGCGTTGACCGCGATCCTCGGGATGCTGCCGACCGCGATCGGCCTCGGGCAGGGTGCGGCACCCGAGCAGGGTCTCGCGGTCGTGATCCTGGGGGGCCTCGCCTGGAGCGCGGTGCGCAGCACCAACCTGATCCCGGCGTTGTACCTCTACTGGCGGCACCGGCAGATCGCCCGGCAGAGCAAGCAATGAACGGTCGGCGACGAATCGCGGCAAACCGTGAGCCCGCCGCGCGCACGATCGTCGGCCTGGCGAGAGTGCCGATCTGCCTCCTTGCGGTTGCCGCGGGACTGCTCGGCGGTTGCTCGATCTACCGGCCGAAGCCATTGCCCTGGCAACCGAGCCTCGCGTCCGCGCCGACCGTGACCGTGCCGGCGCGCGATCTTGGCGGCGTCCCCGGCTTGCGTCCCGAGTCGATCGATCCGGCCAAGGGGCTCACGGAGACGAACGTCGCGGCGCTTGCGGTGCTCGGCAATCCCAGGCTGCGCGCGGCACGCCGCCAGGAGGGTGTCGCACGTGCCCAATTGTTCGCGGCCGGGCTGCTGCCGGATCCCGTGCTGTCCGGCGGAATCACGAAGTCGCCGTTCTTCACCGGTTACACGGCCGCGCTGACGGAAGCGGTCAGGGCGCTGATCCTGCACGGGGCATCGAAGGCGGCGGCGAAGGCCCATGCGCAACACGTCCACCTCGACGTCGTCTGGCAGGAGTGGCAGGTTGCCGCGCGGGCGCGGGAACTGTACGTGCAAGCACGGACGCTGCGGCACCTCCGAGCCGCGCTCGGTACCCGGCGCCGCGATCTCGGACGGCTCTACCGGCGCGACCTCGCCGCGCTCGCGCGACACGAGATCACCGCGCCCCAGGCGGCCGGCGACCTGGCCGCCTGGAACGCCGCCGAGACCGATTGGCGGGCGCTCGAGCTTCGGCGCAATGCCAATCGCCACGCGCTCGACGGACTGCTCGGGCTCGAGCCGTCGGTGCACCTGGTCCTGCGGCGGTCCGCGCGCGAGCCGGTGATCGATTCCGCGCAATATCGATCGGCGCTCGCGCAGTTGCCACGCCGGCGTCCCGACCTGCTCGCGCTGCGCGCGGGTTACCGCAGTCAGGAGCAACGCTTGCGGGAAGCGATTCTCGGGCAATTCCCACTGCTCGGCGTCGGCGTCGACAAGACGCGCAGCGCCGAGGAAGGCATCCAAAGCGTCGGGTTCAACGTGTCGTTGACCTTGCCGCTCTTCAATCGCAACCGCGGGCCGATCGCGATCGCGCGCGCGAGCCGCGCGTATCTCTACCGGGACTACCGGGCGCGACTCGACGAGAGCGTCGTTCAAGCCGATGAAGTCTGGACGGCGACGCGGATCATGCGAGCACGGCTCGCGGCGCTGGCGGCGCAGCGGGCGCAACTCGCGCGCGCCGTGGCGCTCGCGCGCCGGGGTCTCGCGAACGGCACCGAGCGCTACGCCGATTACGTACGCCTGGAGTCCGCCGCAATCGGCGTCGACGTGCCAACCATCGAGTTGCGCGGGGCGCTGCGCCGGGCCGAGGTCGTGCTCGCCACGATCCTCGCGATCCCGATCGCGGCGCACCCGTGAAGGCGGCCGCTCAGTGCTTCAGCGCCGAGTCGGCGGCCGCCACGTCGGACCGGAGTTGGGAAACGCCAGCCGCCGCATCGTCGATGTAGCCATTCGCGACCTCGACCATCGCGGGGGTCGGCGCGACGAACGCGGTGTCCACCTGCGCGGCGATCGACGTGAGCCAGGAACGCAGCCGCGGCGGATACACCAGCGCGCCTTCACTCGACTGTATCCTGAGATCCACCAAGCCGTCGATGTCGCGGGTCAGTCGCGCGATCATCGGACGCGCCGAGGCCGCGGGCAAGTGCTGGGTCGCAAGCGCCGTCTCGAGCATGCTGCGGGCGTCGATCGCGTCGTTCAGTTGGACATCGAGCCGGTTCAACGCCTCGTGAATCCGCATCAGCAGATCGAAACGCTGCCGTAGCTGCGCCGGCGTCGTCGCGAGTGCCGGATCCAGTTCGACCGTCACCGGCTCCTGCTGCGTGGCTCGGCCATAGGTCAGGGTCACGTGGTAGGTGCCGGGCAGCACTTCCGGACCCACCGGCGCCGCGGCGGCGAAGTACGACTCGTAGACGCCTTTCACCTCCGCGGCGTCCGGATACCGCAGATCCCACTGGAAGCGGTTCATCCCGGGACCGACCGCGGTCGCCCTGCGCAAGCGTTGCTGCCGGGCGATGGTGGGGTTGTCCGACAACTTCTTCGGTTTGCCCTTCGGTTTCAGATGCAGCGTGAAACTGCGGATCAGCGTGCCGTTCGCGTCGGTGAAGCTCAACATCGCCGGCGTCTTGCCGTCGTAGTCGGCCGGCAGATGAAAGAACACCGCGACACCGGGCGCCAGATTCCGGCCCCCCGGTCCGTGCGGCCCGAACCCGCCCGCGCGCCGGGTCACGAGCCACGCCTGTTGCGGCTCGAAGAGAAAGGGTGCGTCGCTCGCGACCCGCGCCGCCCCCAACTGCTCGAGGAACTGCACGTCGTCGAGCACCCAGAACCCGCGCCCGAAGGTCGCCAGGACCACGGCGTGCTGGTCGGGCTGGATCTGCACGTCGTTCACGCGTACCGCCGGCAACCCGAGGGTCAGCGGCTGCCATTGCCGGCCGCCGTCCCAACTGGCGTAGACCGTGGCGCTCGTGCGCGCGATCAGCAGGCGGGCGTCGTTGGGATCCTGCCGCACGCTCTCGACGTACTGATCCGGCGGCAGTCCCCTGGTGATCCGCGTCCAATGCTTGCCATAGTCGGTGGTCACGTACACGTATGGGTGGAAGTCATCCCAGTCGTAACGGCTCGCAGTGAGGTAGGCGGTGCCCGCGTCGGTGTGGGACGGTTCGATGCACGTGATCGTCGACCAGGTCGGTAGCGTCGGTGGGCGCACCGACTGCCAATGCGCGCCGCCGTCGGTCGTCACGTATACCAGGCCGTCGTCGGAGCCCGACCAGATGACATCGTCCGTGAGCGGGGAGACCGCGACGGCGGAGATCGTGTCGAACATCTCCTCGCCGGTCACGTCCGCGCTGATCGGTCCGCCCGGCCGTGCCTGCTTGCCCGGACCGTTGCGCGTCAAGTCCGGACTGATCCGCTTCCAGTGAATGCCCTCGTCCGTGATCTCGAACAGCACGTTCGCCGCCATCAGGAGTTCGTGCGGGTTGCCTGGCGCGAACACCACCGGATGATGATTCCATCCGCAACGATAGCGGATCTTCGATCCCGCGAGGCCGAACTTGTACGACGGCCACGGGCTCACATTGGTGATCGACCCCGTCCGGCGATCCTGCCGCCACCCGGTGCTGTAATACCCGCTGCCGTAGGTGATCCAGGGTTTGCCGGGCGTCGGCACCACCCAGCTCATCTCGCCGCCTTTGATGTCCTTCCAGACCGGCGGGATGGCGCCCGCCGGCATGGCGCTCGGCGCTTCGACCGAGCCCCGGTCCTGCTGTGCGCCATAGATGTGGAACGGGAACTGCTCATCGAGATTGGCGTGGAAGAACTGCCCCGTCGGCTGGTTGTCCTCCGAACTCCACGCCTCGCCGCCGTTCAAGCTGCCGTCGCGCCGCCGTCGGCCGACCGGTACATTCCGGCCTCGGTCAGCACGGTGTTGCGCGGCGCGGAATCGCCGGTGCCCACGTAGATGATCTTCGGATTGGACGGTGCGACGGCCAACGCGCCGATGTTGTTGCTCTTGAAGTCCTTGTCGGAGAGGTTCTTCCAGCGGTATCCGTAATCCGTGCTCTTCCATACCCCACCACCGGCCGTGCCCATGAAGAATGCATAGGGTTCGGCGGCGATGCCCGCGACCGCGGTCACGCGCCCGCCGGTATAGGGTCCGACGCTGCGCCAGTGCAGCGCGCTCGTGAGCTGGGTCAGCGGCAGGGATGCCCCCACGGCGGCCGAACACGTCAGGGACAGGCAGGCCAGCAGCGTCACGGCTCGTGGTCGCCGAGCGGGCACGCCCATGCTGCCACGCCCGAGTGCCATCGGCCACCGGCAGTGCCGGTGCGACCACGACGCCCGGGTCTCATCCAGCGGCAAGCGATCGCTAGCCGAGCTCGATCTTTCCGTCGAATACGGCGTGCAGCCCGATCGTGTCGATCGCCAGCGTCGCTTTCACCGGCAGCGTTCCGGTGCTGCCGAGGCGGCCACTCGCGATGGCCTTGGCGACCGCCTGTTCGATGTCGCGCTGGGCGTTGATCCCGAACAACTTGAGGAACTTGCGGACGCTCATATTGAAGGTTTCTTCGTTCATCTCGGGCTCCCGTGCGTGAGTGGCCGTGTCGGCGCGGCGCCCCGATCGGCTGCGCGTCGACCACCGCCGGATGAATCCTTGCCGATGGCCGGCATCCAGTCAACGCGCGCCGGGCGCGTCGGTGGGAGGGGAGTGGCGCGTCGCTATTCCGGGATCCCGAACTGCGCTTTGGCGAGGGGCGACATCCGTTGCGGCGTCCACGGCGGCTCCCAAACGACCTCGACTTGCAGGTCCACGACGCCCGGCAACTGCCGGATGCGGTCCTCGACGCCGGCGAGAAGATAATCTTGAGCCGGGCAGCCCGGGGTCGTCATCGTCATCGTCAGCGCGACCCGCCCATCCTCGATCGCGAGCGCGTAGATCAGCCCGAGATCCACGATGTTGTAGCCGAGCTCGGGATCGATCACGTCCCGCAGGGCGTCCGTGATCGTGTCCGCGTCGGGCGCGACGAGGCTGTTCATCGGGGTCATCCGCCGCGGCGGATCAGCAGCC
>JAKBCG010000198.1 GCA_021808035.1 Pseudomonadota bacterium | reverse complement strand
TGTCGGCGGTGCCGACCGGCACCGTCGACTTGGTGATCACGACCTTGTACTCGCTCATCCGCTCGCCGATCGTGCGCGCGACCGAGAGCACGTGACGCAGGTCCGCCGAGCCGTCCTCGTCGGGCGGCGTGCCGACCGCGATCAGCTGGAAAAGGCCATGGGAGACCCCCTCGTCGGGGTCGAGCGTGAACCGCAGACGCCCCGCGGCGGCATTGCGCCGCACGAGCGCCTCGAGCCCGGGCTCGTGGATCGGGATCTCGCCACGGTTCAGCATCGCGATCTTGCGCTCGTCGACGTCGACGCAGACGACATGGTTGCCGGCGTCGGCAAGGCAAGCGCCGGTCACGAGACCGACGTAGCCCGAGCCGAAGATCGTGATTTTCATCTGTAATAATCTGATTTAGAAAGGAAAATAGGCCGGCATCCTAGCCAATTCGCTCCCGCGAGTAAAGGACGCGGTCGGCCCTGGTCACGCGCCGCCGCCGCATCCGTTGGAAGAATTGACAACTAGGGAGCCCTGTTGGGACAATTGTCAACGTGAAGGCCGAGCGATTGATCGCGCGCCGCATCGTGCTATCCAAGGTCGAGTTCGTCGAGCTCGTCCTGTGGCGTGTCCCGGCGCCGGTCGCCCCGAGTACTCACCGTTATCGGTATCGATATGCATTCGTCTGCGCCGGCGAGTGCGTGGTGCGGTACGACAACGAGCGGGGCAAGGGCGACCATCGCCACTATGGAGGCACCGAAGGGCGATACCGATTTGTCAGCCCCGAGAAACTGGAGGCCGATTTCCTGCGAGATGTCGAGAGGTGGCAGCATGAAAACCGTGGTTCTTGAAGTAGGCTCGTTGACCGACTCTGTGTCCGCCGCCACGCGCGCCTGGAAAACCGGCAAAGCGGAGGGCGCGGCCCGCATCTCGTTCGCCTCCGCGGATCTGCTTTGGAAGGTACTTACCGCCAAACGGCTGGAAATTCTCAAGGCAATGACCGCCGCCGGCGGCCTGACGATCCGGGAGATCGCGCATCGCGTCGGGCGCGACATCAAGGCGGTCCACTCGGATGTCAAAGCCCTGCAGGTCGCAGGCGTGCTCGACAAGAGCCCGGAAGGTCGCGCGATCTTTCCCTACGACGAAGTGCGGGTCAATTTCGTCTGGCAAGGGCGGCCTCATACGGAACGGGCCGCGTAGCGTCACTGCCGCTCGAGCGGGAACGGGCATCGCCGGGCGGCATCGATCTCGGCTCAGGGGACGCGGCCACTGCTGCGCCGCAAGCCACGCGGCTCGAGGTCAGCCGAGGTCGAGCCGCAGCGCCGCCAGAATCGACTCGCGCATCGCGGCCGGCACCTCGGCCTCGCGCGCGAATTCCGGCCAGCGCGACACCGCGCCGCAGACCTCGTCGATGAGCGCATCCGCGCGCCCGCGCTTCAAGCCCGCGACCGAGGCGACCGCGCGCAGATCCGCGCGCGAGACCTCGTCCCGTCGGCCGTTGATCGTCATCTGATGCCGCGCGGTCCACGCACCCACCGGGTTGTACGCATAGGTCACATCGAACGCCGGCGCGAGCGACCAGCGCCCCGCCTTGTCCATCAGGAACGCGATGTTCTTCACGTGATCGTCCTGATTGCGGGCGACGACGTTGAACGCCATGCGCCGGAACTGCTGCTCGAGATCGCGCATCGGCAGCCCCAAGCGCTTGATCGCATCGAAGCACTGTTCGTAGGCGTTCGCGCCGGCGGCGTTGTAGTCAAGGTGCATCAGCGCGCCCAAGGATTGCGTGTGCAGTTTTCTGCCGGCGTCGTCGCGGTCGTAGCGGCGCGTCATGAAGTGGCGTCGGCCGCCCTCCTCGAGGAGCCGGCATTCGGTCATCGTGATCCCGGCCGCCGCGGCCATCCGCGCGTACGCGTATTCGACGACCGTGTAACCGCGCGGGTCCTCGAGCTCCTTGTCGCGATTGCCGGTCACGCCGTCGAACTTGAGCAGCCAATACGAAAAACCCGGCGGCGCGCCGACCTGCCCCGAGCGCACCTCGTCGGTCGCGGGATTCCACGCGATCACCGCTTTCGCGCGCGCGCCGCCCGCCGAGGTCCCGACCCGCAGGATCTCGGTGAGCGCGGTGTGGCGCCGGGCGACGTCGAACGATCCGGCCAGATCACGGCGCGCGGTCAGCACCTCGGACGCGAGGCGCACCAAGCCCTCGACCTGCAGCTTCGCCGAGCGGCCGAGCCCTTCGCGCACCGCCGGCGCATACTCGAGCGCCCCCATCCCGCGCGCGCCGACGAAACACAGCCGCTCGATCGCGTTGAAACTCTCCGGCGTGCGACCTTGCGAGGCCAGCCAGGCATCGATCAGCGCATGACCGAAGCGGTCCGGCAAGGAATCCGCGAGCAACCCTGGCAGCCCCTGGAACGCCGGTCTCGGCAGCTGCGGGAAGGTGTAGATGCGCGCGGCGAGCGGCATCGCGAGCGGCGCGACCTCGATGCCGCTGCGGACGAACTCGGGCTCGTACTCGAACGCGGCGACCTCGGCGCCTTCGCCCAAGGACACCGCGCCGATTCGACGCCCCCACAGCCGCACTTCGGCGACGGTCGGCATCGAGGCCTACTCGGCCCACTCCCACGGGCGCGTCGGCGCCGGACTCGACGCGCGCGGCCGCACCCGCCGGCGTACGCGGCCCTTGCGCTTCAGGTCCTCGAACGGACTCGCGGGCAACTCCGGGATCAGCGCATCGACACTGCCGAGCAGATTGAGCGCCCGCAGGATGCGCAGGAGACTCGCGAGCTCCGAGCCCTGCCCCGCCTCGATGCGCTCGAGCGTGCGTTTCGAGACGCCCGCTCGCTCGGCGAGCGCGGCCTGGGTGAGATCGGCGGCGATCCGGTGACGCTCCAGGCGTCGCCCCAGGGCGCCTAGGATCGCGGCATCGGTCAGCGACGCCGCGGCCGATCCAGAAACGGTGTTATTCGCCATATATTGAGAACAATAGGTTATTTCAAGATATCATTCAATTCGTCAAAATCGGCGAATATCGTAGTTATTTGAGATTAATTCGCCAAATAACGCGAATTAATAATTCGTTCATGAGGTTGCCCGCCGTCCGTCCGAGATTCCTGGTGGACGACTGCGACGACCGCGCCGCCGGCGCGACTCAGGGCGCGGTCGACAGCGTGTACGCGGTCACCGTATTGGCGGCGGGCACCACGAGGAGACCGTCGCCCGCGGCGATTCCACCGAACGGCATGCTCGTGTCCCAACCGTTGCCCGAATCGGCCGCGTCCGCGAGTGTCGTCGTCCAGCGCACGGCGCCGGTCGCGCCGTCCAATGCATACAGATTGCCGGTGGAGGAGCTGATGAAGACGTCACCGTCGACCACGATCGGTGCGCCGTTGAGCGCGCCGTCACCGGTGAAACTCCACGCGATCGTGTTCGACGCCAGGTCGACCGCATTCAGCGTTCCCGCCGACAAGAAGAACCCTTCGGTCGCCGTGATCGCCGGCGCGGTATCGGCCTGGTAGGACCCGAGCGTAGCGCCGGTCTGCGCATTCAGCCTGAGGCCGCCGTACCCGCTCGGCGTGTCCGGCGAATACACGACGCCATTGGCGACGCTCGGTATGACGCCGGTCTCGCCCGGGCAGGTGCCGGTCGCGCTCCAGCGCTGCGCCCCGGACGACGGATCCTCGTCGACCGTCGAGCACCCGAATTGCAGGTACACCCCGGTGCTCGTCACCGCCGGGGTCTCGAGCCCGGTGCTGCTGGTCGATGGGGCGGTCCAGAGGATCGCGCCATTCGCTTCGGAGACCGCGAACAGCGTGGCCTCAGTGCCGGTTCCGACCAGATAGACGATGCCGTTCGAGGCGACTGGTGTTCCGTCAAAATGCGGCTGAGCCGTGATCGTCACGCTCCAGCGCTGCGCCCCGGTCGCGGCATCGAAGGCCTGCAGGACCCCCGCCAAGGTGCTGGGATCGCTGAGCACGAACACCGTCCCCGAATCATAGGCCGCGCTGGCGCGCCCGCCGAGCGACACCGGTCCCCACAGCACTGCACCGGTCGCCTGATCGAGCGCCACGAGTTCGCCGGCATCGCCGATGAGTTCCACCGTAAAGAGGACCTTGCCGTCGGCGATCAGCGGGTACGAGGGCAGGCCGTCAAGGGTCGTTTGCCATTTGATCGCGGTCGGCAGCGCGAAATGCGCGAATTGCATCACCCCGGCATGCGCCGGCGTGATCTGGAACGCGACCGCATCGAGTGATTGGTCGACGATCGCAACGCTCAGCGCCGCCGTCACGCCCGCCGGGGCCGTCGCATTGCTCACCGTCACACTGGCGGTGCCGACCGCCGCGAGATCGGCCGCCGGCACCTGCGCATCGAGCACGGTCGTCGATACCACGTTCGTCGCGAGCGCGGCCCCGTTCCATTGCACGACCGAGCTCGTGTTGAAGCCGGTGCCCGTGACCTCGATCGTCCTGTCGGTGCTCCCGGCTGCGAGCATCGCGGGCGCAACGGCCGCGAGCGACAGCACCGCCGGCGGGTCGATCGTAAAGTCAAGCGGCGCCGAGGGCGTCCCGCCGGAGTTGTTCACGACCGTGACGGCCACGGTCGCGGCCGACGCGACATCCGCCGCCGGGACGGTCGCGGTGATCTCGGTCGAGGAAACCCCGGTGGTCGGCAGCGGCTGGCCGTTCCAGTCGATGACGGACTGCGCCGTAAAATTGCTCCCCGTCGCGGTCAGGGTAAAACCCGGCGCCCCCGCGGGCGTGTTGGTCGGCGCAATCGCCGCGAGCGTCGGGGTGACGCCGACGACCGTGTAGGTGGTCGTCACGGTCACCGGACTGCCCTTCACCTGATAGACGCAGGGACTTTCGTAACACGCCTCGATCGTGACCGTGTCCGTGTAGGTCCCCGGTGGCAAGGTCGCCGGACTCTTGAACTGCACCGTGATCGTGTCGGTGTTTGGGCCGGCCACATCGGGCATGGAGGTGATCCCGACGATGCCGTTGTGGGTGATTTGATCGGTCGGGGTGATCGCGGTCGAGCCAGCGCTGGTCGTCCCAAAAATCAAGTTGAACTGCGCGGTCGGCGCGGGGTCGGTCTGCAGCGCGGTGACGGTGAGCGACGCCGGCGTTTCGCTCATCGACACGTCATTCGGCGCACTCGCACCGCCGCCGCCGCCGCCACACGCCGACAGCGAGAGGCAGGCCGCGACGAGGAGTACTGCGCGAAGCGTGGGATGCGATGCCACGAAACCATCCGTA
>JAKBCG010000197.1 GCA_021808035.1 Pseudomonadota bacterium | reverse complement strand
GGTCCGGCGGAGAGCGACCTCTACATGCGCGGGCTGTCCACCGGCACGATCGGTTCGGGCGCGGAAGGCAGTTTCCCGACCGTCGCGATCTACCTGGACGATCAATCCGGACAGCTGCCGGGCCGCAACCTCGATGTCTACGCGGCCGACCTGCAGCGCATCGAGGTGCTCGAAGGTCCGCAGGGTACGCTGTTCGGCGCAGGCGCGCAGGCGGGCGTGGTGCGCTACATCACCAACAAGCCGGTGCTCGACCGCACCGAGGGAGACGTAAACGCGGGTTATGCGGTCACCGCGCACGGCGATCCGAGCACGAACATCGACGCGATGCTCAACGTACCCATCATCCCGGGCAAGTTCGCGGTGCGAGCGGTCCTCTTCAACGAGAATCGCGGCGGTTACATCGACAACATCCCGGCGACGTTCACGCGCGCCCCGACCGACAAGGGGATCGCCTACTACTTCCACGGTGTCGTTCCACCAGGGCCCTCGCTGTCCAACGACAATCTGGTCGGCCGGGCGATCAACCCGGTCACCTACAAGGGCGGGCGCGTCGAGGCGAAATACCAGTTCAACCCGGATTGGAGCGCGCTGGTCTCGCAGATGTACCAGAACATCGATGCCGAGGGGGTCTTCTACGCCGAGCAGTACGACGGGCTCGGTCAGCCGCTGCCGCCCCTGTCGGTGCAGCTGTACAACCCGTCATACAACAAGGACCGCTTCTCGAACACCGCGCTCACGATCAAGGGGCGCATCGACGAGCTCAATTTCATCTATAGCGGTGGTTATCTCGACCGCAATTCAGACCAGCAGCAGGACTATACGAACTACTCGCGCGGCGCTTACGCCGAGTACTACCAATGCAACGTACCGGGTTCCACGGTGAACGGGGTGGCGACCCAGCCGAGCTGCTACTCGCCGAGCGGTTATTGGACGGAGCGTGAGAACACGACCCACCAGAGCCACGAAATGCGCCTGAGCACGCCCGACGACTGGCGCCTGCGCGGCCTGGTCGGCGTGTTCTGGGAGAATTTCACGATCCATGACCAGGAAGACTGGTTCTACACCTCGAATCCGAATTTCGTCCCGATCGCGCCTCCTCCCGGCGCGACTGCGAACAACCCGAACGTCCGGCCGCAGGGAGAGTCGTATTTCAACGACATCACCCGCGGATACAAGCAGACGGCGGCCTATCTGTCGATGGACTACGACATCCTGCCGAAGAAGCTCACGCTGGCCGCGGGCACGCGCTATTACAGCATCGAGAACTTCGAGGTCGGCTCGAACGTCGGCAGCTATGGCTGCAACCCCGGGGGCATCTTCAGCGCGGCGACCGTCGCTTCGCCTTGCACCGTGCCGATCAGCAACGGCAACAACCTCGATGCGAAGCATCTGCGCAAGACCTACTCGGGTTTCACGAGCCGCGTCAATCTCAGCTGGCACGTGACCGATACGGCGATGCTCTACTACACGTGGTCGCAGGGATTCCGGCCGGGCGGTTTCAATCGCGCCCAGGCCGTGATCCAGCCAAGCTCGCCGCTGTACGGTTTGTTCAAGCCGCCGCTCGCGTTCGCGCCGGACACGTTGACGAACAACGAACTCGGCTGGAAGACCGAGTGGTGGAATCACCGGGTGCAGTTCAACGGCGCGGTCTATCAGGAGAACTGGGACCACACCCAACTGTCGATCTTCGATCCGGGCGTGACCGGCAACATCACCTTCACGACCAACGGGCCGAACTACCGCGTCCGGGGCGTCGAGATCTCCGCGATAGCGCGCGTGACTCACGGCTTGACGCTGACTGGATCGGCTGCATGGAACAGCAGCGATGTCGTGAAGACCCTCGGCCTCGTCAATCCGACCACCGGTCAACCCATCGACATCGTGAACCCGTTCGGCGCGCTCGGCTCACCGCTCGCGAATTCGCCGCCGTTCGAGGCGAACCTGCGCGCGCGGTACGATTTCCATGTCGGCGACTACCGCGCCTTCTGGCAGATCGGTGGTATGCACCAGGCGCACTCGTACGCCACCACCGATCAGCTCACGAAGACGCTGCAAGGGGCATCCGTCGCGTTCAACGACCCGGGATTCACGACCTACGACGCATCGCTCGGCGTCGGCCGGGGCGCGTGGGACGCCCAGCTCTACGGCACGAATCTCACCGACGTGCACGCGATCCTCTATGCGAGCTATGCCGAATTCGTGAAGGCGAACACGATCAACGTGCCGCGAACGATCGGCGTGCGGATGAGCTATCGGTTCTGATCCACGCACCGGGTCCCGGGATCGGTGGGGCGTCGCCCCCCCGGGACCCGTTCGCGCGGCGCCGTCGGCGGTCGGGCGTCGTCGCGCGAACCCACCGGCGGATCCGGATCTATCGCCGCGAATCACGGCCCGGCGGCGGCTGCCACCACCTGGACGAGTTCGATCAACCGCCGTGGAGTTCCCGGGCGGCCTTGCCCATCGCCTCTTCGCTCATCTGGCCCCCGCCACCTGCCATCAAACCCGCCAACATTTGCTTCGTTTCGTCGCGGCTGTTGATCTTCGGGAAATCCACGCTCGGAACGGGTACCCGCAGAAACTCGCACAACGGTTCCCAACCGTCGCTCACCTGATAGACGAGGAGCCGCTCGGCCGGGATCGCCCCGATGACGTCCGCCGCATGTCGATTGAAGAATTCGACCATGTGCGCCCTGTCCTGCATGCGATTCTGCATCCGGTCCCACATGGTCTTTTGAATCATCTCGCCGAACGGAGAGTGCCGCATGAAGCGGGCAAACTCGGCCGAGTGAATGGTCTCGTTGGTTGATTCGAACCATTTTTCGGGATCTCGTGTGGTCAAGATGACTTTCGCTTCCGGGTAGTGGGCGGCGAGTTCTCTCCAGTAATTGCATCCGGGGTTGTCGACGGTCGAAGCGTATCCATCGAATATCTTGTCCCAATCCCCGCGACCCTCGGCCGCATGGATCCAGTCACCGATGGAAGCTGGATTCTTCAGCACTTCCGTCATGTGATAACAGGGACCGTATCCCACGGCCTCGAGGGCAACCTTCAATGAGGCCGTACCCGTGCGTCCCATGCCGGCACCAATGACCTTCAACGCCATCGCTTATCTCCTTGCGAGCGATCGTGGTCGCCGTAGGATGACCGGCGTCAGGTGGCGGGTCAACAGATGCCGGCGATCTCGAACCCGCACCGCCGCGCTACGGCAGCGCCGCACCGAGATCCGCCCAAAGGTCGTCGGCGTTCTCGATCCCCACGCTCAGTCGGAGCAGCGAGGGCGGCAGGTGCGCTTGCCCGGGAATTGCCGCCCGGCGCTCAAGGGTGGACTCCACCGCGCCCAGGCTCGTCGCGTGCTGGATGAGCCGGACGCGCGAGCATACCGCGTCGGCCGCGGCCGCGTCACCGCGGACGTCGAACGAGATGATCGTTCCATAACCCTGCAACTGGGTGCGCGCGATGGCGTGCGTCGGATGCGACGGCAGCCCGGGATACCGCGTGCAGACGACGCCCGGATGCGCGCATAGGCGCTCCGCAAGGATCATCGCATTCGCCTGCGCGCGCTCGAGTCGCAGCGCCATCGTGCGCGCCCCGCGCACCGCGAGGAAGCATTCCAGCGCACCCGGCGTGGCGCCGTTGCGGTGCCGTGCTTCACGAACGTCGGCGAGCAGGTCGTCGCGCCTCACGGCGACCACGCCGGCGAGCAGGTCGGAGTGCCCGCCGATGAACTTGGTCGCGGATTGGAACGAAACGTCGGCACCGAGATCGAGCGGTCGCTGATTGAGCGAGGTCGCAAAGGTATTGTCGACGGCCACGAGCGCGGAGGGCTTGCGGGGAGCCGCGCAGATCGCACGCAGGTCGGCGACGACCAGCAGCGGATTGGACGGCGATTCCAGCCACAGCAAGTCGGACTCGGCCGCCGCTCCGATCCAGCCGTCCGTATCGTCCGCCGGCAGCCGACGGACGCTCCAGAACCCCTTGCACCGCCCGGATTCCGCCAGCTCGGCGACGCCTTGGTAGCAATCGTCCGGTATCACGATGCGCGAACCAGCGGGTAGTCGGTCGAAGACCGCGGCGGCGCCAGCCATGCCGGAGGCGAACGCCACGGCTTTCCCACCCTCCAAGAGGCCGACGATCTCTTCCAGCGCTTCCCAGGTCGGCGTGCCGTCGCCGCGGGCGTAGGCACGCTCGGTGCCGAGCACGAAGTTCGACGCGGGGACGAGCGGCGTGTTCAGCGGTGAACCCGGTCGTCGGTCGCGCCCCGCCGCGACGAGCAGCGAATCAGGCGACGAGAGCGCGGCGAGAAGAGGGTCCGTTCGGGAATTCATGGCCCGCCATTGTAAGCCGTTCGCGCGGGTCGGGTCGCCGCACGCCGGTCGAATTTCGGCCGGTTCGACCACCGTCGGGCATTCGGTTAATCACCGTCCTCGAGTTGCGCCGGTGGGGTCGCCTCGTCGCCCGATGGCTCGCGGTCGTCATCGAGAGCGATCTGCGGCAGTCCGAGGACCTCGGTGGCCTCGGTCCCCGGCAACTGTTCCACCACGCGCAGATGCCGTTCGAGTGCCCGGGTCCTGACGCCGGTTTCATCGATGCTTCGCGACGCGGCCGACAGCTGCTTCTTTACTTTCTCGAGGATGGTGCCGAACTTGCCGAACTCGGTCTTCACGGCTCCGAGCACGCGCCACACGTCGGAGGCGCGTTGCTCGATCGCGAGCGTCTGGAATCCCATGCGCAGGCTGCTCAGAACCGCGGTCAACGTCGTGGGACCGGCAATCACCACGCGGTGGTGTCGCTGCAGGTCGTCGACGAGCGCGGGCTGGCGCAGAACCTCCGCATACAAGCCCTCGGTCGCCAGAAACATGATCGCGAAGTCGGTCGTGTGGGGCGGACACACATACTTGTCGCTGATGTCCTTCGCCTCGGATCGGATGCGCCGTGCGAGCGCGTCCGCGGCGGCCTGCACCGAGCTCGCGTCGGCCTTGTCCGCGGCGTCCTGGAGCCGCAGGTAGTCTTCCTGCGGAAACTTCGAGTCGATGGGCAGCCACACGTGGGAATCCGGTTCGTTGGTCGGCCCCGGCAGACGGACCGCGTACTCGACCCGTTCCGCCGAGCCCGGTTTCACCGCGACGTTCCGGCCGAACTGATCGGCGGTCAACACCTGCTCGAGGACCGCGCCGAGCTGCACCTCCGCCCAGGTCCCCCGCGCCTTGACGTTGGTGAGGACCCGTTTGAGATCCCCGACGCCGGTCGCGAGGGATTGCATCTCGCCGAGACCCTTGTGCACGGCCTCGAGCCGG
>JAKBCG010000196.1 GCA_021808035.1 Pseudomonadota bacterium | reverse complement strand
TCGCCGCATGCAGCGCGCGGAAGAAGCCGCGGCCAAGATCGGGACGAAGTTGATCTTTCCGTTGGTGTTCTGCCTGTTTCCGTCGTTCTTTCTCGTTGCGATCGGGCCCGCGGTCATTCGTCTGGTGGAGGCATTTCGTTTTGTATCCAGCCGTCATTGACCGCGCTCGGTGGATCGCCGCCGCGGCGCTCGCGCTGAGTGTCGTGACCGCGGCGCCGCGCGCGTTCGCGACCGCGCAACCAGATCCGTTCGCGGCCTCGGCCGTCGGCAAGGATCTGCCTGATCAGAAGATCTCGGCGACGGAGGCGGAGCGGCGCGCCGAGGTCGCGTGGCAGCGCGGCGACTCGAACTGGGCCGTGTACTACTACGTGCTCGCGATCAAGCACGGTGCGCCGCGCGCGCCGACGTTCGTGAGGATCGGGGAGATCGAGGCGGCGCGCGGGGACGCCGTCCGGGCCGAGCGGGCGTTCGAGATGGCCCATGCGGCGGCTCCGAAGGATCCCCGGATCGCGGAGGAACTCGCCGGCTACGATATCCGCGAGGGGCGTGTCGACGAATCCGCGAAGCTGTATCGCGAGGCGCTCGCGGCCCAACCCGGCGATAGCCGGGCGCTCGACGGCATGGGCGAGGTCATGCTTGCACGTCGGGCGTATGCGAGCGCAGTGCAGTATTTCACCGAGGCGCTCGCGGGGCCGCGCGCCGACGTCGGGGTGATCCTCGGGCATCGTGGATTCGCGAAGTTGCTGTTGAACGACCTGCCGGGGGCGAGCCAGGATCTGCGAATCGCGGTGCACCTCGATCCGCGTTCGGTCGCGTGGCGATATCTGGGCGAATTGCAGGTGCGGGAAAGCGATCCCGCCGGCGCGTTCTCGAGCTTGCTGCATTCGATGGACGCCGCGCACGCGTACAACGAGATCGGACGTACGTACCTGCGGCTGAAGGATTATTCCGAAGCAAAGCGCTACTTCGCGAAGGCCGTGCGCGCGTCGCCGAGCTGGTATCGCGAGGCGGAGACGAACCTCGCGCTCGCGACGGAACGTGCCCAGGCGCCGCACTGAGGGCGAACCGACCCGGGCGTGGTGCGTGTCAGCGTTCGGCGGCCTCGAGCGCCGTGCTTCCGTCCGCGCACACCTGCTTGGGACTGGCGCCGAGGTAGCGCCGGAACATTCGCGCGAGATACGACGAATCGGCGAAACCCGCGATCGACGCAGCCTCGGTGACGGTCAGGTTCGACGAGCGGAGGAGCTTGCGCGCGTGCTCGATCCGGGTGCGCATCAGGTACTCGCGGTAGCTGCAGCCATAGGTCTTGTGGAACAGCCGGCTGAACGCGAACCGATCCATTCCGCACTGGGCCGCGATCGTGTCGACGCTGAGCCGTTGCCCGGAATTGGGACGAAGGCTGTCGATCACCCGCCGTAAGTGCTGGATCTTCGCGACGTGATTCGGGCCGGGGTCGCGATTCGGAACCAGTGTCGCCGGGCGTTCGACTGCGCGGGATTCCGAGGCGTTGCGTCGAGATGCGAGTGCGATCAACTGCTTGAGGTTCGCGCGCAGCTCGCGCAGCGGCACCGGCTTCACGAGGTAGTTCCAGACTCGGGCCCGAAACGCCCAGACCGCGAGTTCCTCGCTGTGCGATTCCGTGAGCATCACGATCGGCACGCTCGGACATTTGCGCTTGATGCTCTGCATCAGTTGCAGGCAGGCGGGGTTCGGGTCATCGAAGTCGAATACCGCCGCGAGACGCGGTGTGCCCTGCAGGTGTCTGAGCGCTTGGTTCGGCGTGCATTCGAGAACGCCGGCCAACCGCCGGCACTCGTCGCGCAGCGCGGCATCCGAATTCGGCGGGCCGCAATGAACCCACAGAAGCGATTGCACGACCTGTTCCACCGGTCTTAACCCCCGGAGCGTCCTGTCCTCGAGGTCTCATCGCCCCCGGCGCGCCTCTCCTCGCGCTCGGTCTCCCGAATCTAGCGCGTCGAGGCGCAGAGTCAACCGATGCAGCGGCTTTTTCTCAAATCTGGGATCTCCGTCATGCCATACTGGCTTTGACATAACGCTCTCGCGCCGGAGCGAAGGTGACCCGAGTCGCGGTGGTAATCTCGCGAGCATCGATTGTGCTGCGAACACACATTCATGACGGCATGCAAAGGAGTGACGGGCCATGGCGGACGAGACGCGATCGAAGAAGACACCCGGGCAGGCCGTGGTCCAGGTCGACGCCATCGACCCGGAGCGCAGGAATTCGCCGGTGCTGGACGACCCGGAGCAATCCTTCGAGCTGTTGCGCGAGCAGGTCGGTGACGATGCGGAGGGGTGTTATTTCAACGACGTGCGCTATCCGGACGGCACGATCGTCGCGAGCGGCAGCACCCACCTGCGCTGCGAGCGCGGGATCTGGGTCGATCTGACCGACGAGACCGTCTGACTCGCGAAGGCGCCGGCGGCAACGGCTCCGTCCTAGCGGGCACGCCGCGGGGCTAACGGGCGGCGAGGTCGGGCTCCCCGGAGTACCGACGGATGTGCTCGCGCGCGCGGTCGCGCAGTGCGACCGCCGCCGCGAACGCGTCGCCCGGCCTGGCGCCGGGCAGGACCTCGATCGGCGCTCCGATTTCCAGCACGACCGGCCCGCGGCGCGGCAGCCACTGCCCGTCGCGCAGCAGCGAGCGCGCGCCGCGAATCGCGATCGGCACCACCGGACAACCGGACTCGGCCGCGACCATGAACGCGCCGAGGTGAAACGGCATCACCCCGGGGGCGCGCGTGAACGTCCCTTCGGGAAACATCATCAACGAGCGCCCGGTCCGCGCCTTCTCGATCAGGTGGGCGACGTCGGCCTTGCTTGCAACCACGTCGAACCGCTCGACGAACTCCGCGCCGATTCCGCGCAAGTAAGTTCTCGTGATCCAGTTGCGTTCGAACTCGCGTTTCGCGACGAAGATCGTTCGCCGTGGCAGCGCGGCGATCAGGAGCACGCCGTCGAGATAGCTGGCGTGATTCGCGACGATCACCGCGGCGCGATCCCGCGGCAGGTTCGCCGCGCCGTGGATCACGAACGGGAGCCAGGCGAGGCGCAGGAACCGACGGGTTGCGCTCGCACAGGTCCGCCACGCGAACGCGCTCCCGGGCGCGATGGTCGCGACCGTCCACGCGAAGCCGACGATCAGCGCGAACAGCCCCCAGAATGCCGCGCCGTACGAGTATTCCGCCATTCGCCGGCGTGCACGGGTGAGACTCGGCGCGATCGACCCGAGCCCGAGGGCCAGCCTCTGCACCCACACGGGTCGCGGGCGGTCGCCGAATCGCGACCGTTCGTAGTTCTCACGGCTCGCGGCGCGCCGAACCTTGCCGCTCGAGGTCTTCAGCACCGTGTGCGGACGCGCGAGCACGACCTCGTCGGGCGGCTCGCCGAGCACGCCGACGACCCGCTGGGTGATGCGTTCGCGGAGCGTACTTCGGGCCGCCGACTCCTGGAGATGGGTCTCGGCGAGCACGACCAGGCGTTCCGTCCCGCCGGTCGCGTCCGGGCGGCCGAACACCGCGACGCAGCCCTTGCGGACGCCGTCGATTTCACTGACCGCGGCCTCGATCTCGTCGGGATACACGTGCCGGCCGGCCCGAATCACGATGTCCTTCACGCGCCCCGTGACGAAGAGCTCGCCCTCGGCGACGTACCCGCGATCGCCGGTATCGAGCCAGCCGTCGCGGATCAGGTGCGCGGTCGCGGCGGGGTTGCGATGGTAGCCGCGGGTCGCTGAGGGTCCCTTGAACTCGAGCCGGCCCTCGGTCCGCTCCGGCTGTTCCCGCCCGCCTTCATCGACCACGCGGATCTCGTGGCCCGGGAGCGGTACGCCGCAACCCACGAATTGCAGCGGGAGCGGATCCTCCGGCGCTGCCGGCGTTGCGGTGCCCGCGCGAACGAACGGCGTGCGTTCGATGCGGTCGATCCGGGGTCCTCGGTCGAGCGGCGGCAGGGTCAATCCGACCGAGCACTCGGCGAGCCCGTACACCGGCATGATCGCGGTCGATCGCAGCCCGTACGGTTCGAAGCGCCGCCGAAATCGCTCGAGCGTCGCGGGCGCGACCGCCTCCGCTCCGTTCATCGCCGCCCGCCAGGTGCCGAGGTCGAGCTCCGCGAGATCCTCGTCGGTGATCCGCCGGAGGCATAGCTCGTACGCGAAATTCGGCGCGGCCGACAACGTACCTCGGTGACGATGGATCGCTTGCAGCCAGCGCGCCGGCCGGGTGAGGAACTGCGCGGGCGACATCACCACCAGCGGGCGTCCGTGATAGAACGTGCCGAGCCACGCGCCGATCAGTCCCATGTCGTGATAGAGCGGCAGCCAGCTCACGAACACGTCCGCCTCATGCACCCGCAATGCGGCGCCGAGCGCGCGGATGTTCGCGAGGAGATTCTGGTGCGTGAGGATCACGCCCTTCGGCTGGCCGGTGCTCCCCGAGGTGTACTGCAGCAACGCGACCGAATCGGGATCCGCCTCGACCGGGTGTGGTTCCGCGCGCGTTTCCGCCAGGTTCGCGACGGTCTCGATGCGGCGCAGGGCGGGGACGTGCATCCGCAGGAGTTTCGCGAGACCGCGGATCTCCTCGACCGTGACCAGCATCGTCGCACCGGCGTTCTCGAGAATGCGTGCGTGCCGCCGGACGTGCTCCTCGATCTGCGTCGGGCGAGCCGGGGGATAGATCGGTACCGGGATGCCGCCCGCGATCAGGATCCCCAAGAACGCGTGGAAGTAATCGGCGCCGGTCGGCAGCATCAGCGCGACGGCCTCGCCGGGTAGCACGCGTCGATCCTGTAGGCCACCGGCGACCGGGCGGGCGCCGCGCCACAGTTCACGGTAGGTCAGCGCGGTACTGTCCGGCGCCTCGTGGAAGCGGATCTGCGCGACGTCGGGATGGCGATCGGCGTGCCACGCGAGCACGTCGAGCAGGGTCCGGGCCTCCGTCGGCGCGCGCGCGTCGGCGGCAACGCCGGCACCGCCGGTCGGCGCCGCCGCGCGACCCGCAGCGCGGCGAGCAGGTCGGCGCAATCCTCCGCGCCGCCGAGCAAGGACTCCGGGAGCTGCACGCCGAATGCCTGCTCGATGCGGGCGAGCAGTTCGACGCGCGCAAGGCTGTCGAGCTCGAGGTCCCGGTCGAGCGAGCTCGAGAGCGAGATGGACCGCCGCGCTTCGTCGGGACCGCGCAGATCCGCGAGGGTCGCGCGCACGACCTCGAGCAGCCGAGCGGCATCCGCGGCTCCCGGCTCGTTCAGGGGTTCCTGCTCGATCGCCACGCCCGCA
>JAKBCG010000195.1 GCA_021808035.1 Pseudomonadota bacterium | reverse complement strand
CGGCGAATTCGATCTCACCGATGCGGTGACCACCCTGGTCGCCGGCCTCGAGCGGCGCAAGCAGCGCGCCTCCGGACAGCAGGCGTGCCACGGTGTGCGCTTTCGCGGTCACGGCGGTCACCAGGTCGACTGTTCGATGCAGCTCACCTTCCAGCTGCTGGCGGAGCCCCGCCGGGCCGCGTGAAGCCTGGGCTGCGCCGGCCGGCGCTTCGGGGCGGTCGTTTGCGTTATTACGACAAGCGTCGTAGGATCCACCCATGACGCCGTTTCGCCTGCCGGCCGATGACCTCGAGTATTCCGTGCTGGCGGAGATCTGGCGGCTCGGGTCGGCGTCGGTGCGACAGCTCCATGAGAGCCTCGGTGTGCCTGCGAACCTCGTCTACACCACCACCGCGAAGGTGGTCGATCGACTGCGCGAGAAGGGCCTGATCCAACGCCAACGACGAGGCCAGGCGTTCATCTACCGACCGCGGATCGCGGCCGAAGAGGTCGAGCGGGCACGCGCTCGCAGCACCGTGACGCGGCTGCTCGGTTCGACGCCGCGCGCCGCGGTGGCGACCCTGGTCGAAGCGGTCGAATCGCTCGATCCCGGTTTGCTCGAGGAACTCGAGCGCGCGGTCGCCGAACGCCGGAGGACGACACGTGGAACGTGAGTCGCTGCTCGCGCTGTTGACGATGCTCTTTGGCGGCTTGCTGCTGCAGCTGTGCGCGGCGTGGCCGTCGACGGACCCGCAATGCCGGACGCCACGGGCGCTGGAACGGCTGTATTGGCGCCGGCTCTGGTATCCCGTGATCCCCACGTTGGTCGTGGCCTTGTGGCTGATCGGCTGGGCGATTCGTGAACCCGACCCCGTGCCGGGTCCGGTCGACCCGGGAATCGTGGTCGCGCTGTCCGTTCCGTTCGTCGCGCTGTTCCTGCGCGCCGGCTTGCGGGCGCTGTGGGCCTTGCTGCGACGACCCGCGGCGTCGGCGGTTTCGACGGTGGGTCTGATCCAACCGCAGGTGGTGTTCGAGCCGTTTCTCGCCAAACAGCTCGACGACGACGTGGTCCGCGCCGCGTTGCTGCACGAGTGGGCGCACGTGACGCACCGGGATCCGTTGCGGATCTGGCTCGCGCAGCTCGTGACCGACCTGCAGTGGCCGTGGCCGCAGGCGCCGCGACGGTTCGCGCGGTGGTTGGAAGCGCTCGAGCTCGCGCGCGACGATGAGGCGCGCATGCATGGCGCCGACGGAGCGGAACTCGCGAAGGCGATCCTTGCTTCTCTTCGATACGTGGAGGACGCCGGGGCGGGCGCGATCACGTCCCGCGCATGGTGGAATGCGCGCGAGACGGCGCAGGCATCCTTGGGTGGCGACGCGCGCGCGCTTCGCGATCGCATCGCGCGTTTGCTGGCGCCGCTTCCAGCGACCGTTGAACCCGCCGCGTCGAGCGCAACGCGGTGGCACCGGGTTGCGTGGTGGCTGGTTCCGGTGGCCTTGCTCGTGATGGCTTGCGGCGCCGAATACGGCGCGCAGGTGATCAGGCCCTTGCTGGGCCTGACCACGTGAGGCGTACCGCCCCCAGTGGGTCACGGACGCCGGATCGGTGGTGGACGCTTGGCCAGTGAAAAACCCCGCATGAGGTCCCGATTCCTCCGCAGCCGCGCCGGGCTCGCGACCGTGCTCGCCTGCTGCACCGGGCTGACCGCATGCGGCGGCGCGCCGGCGGTCTCCACGAAGCCCGCACGCGCCCGGTCCACCGACGCGACCGTGCTCGTGACCGCCGTTCCGGTCACACGGCAACTGTCCGCGTACGCCGAGGTACGACCGATCGTGCCGGTGCGCGTGCGTGCGGCCGAAGCGGGCGCGATCATCGCGACCCGGGTGCTGCCCGGCGCGACCGTGCGGGCCGGGGAAGCGCTGGCGACCCTGGGCGGGCCAGAGATCGACGCACTGCTGGCCCGTCGGCAGGCCGCCGTGAGCGGCGCACGTGCCCGGTCGGCGACGGCCCGGCATCTGCTCGCGATCGCACGCGAGCGGCTCGCGCTCGATCTCGATACCCGACAAGCGGTCCTGGTCGCGCAGAGCGATTTCGCGACCGCCCGCGCGCAGCTGATGGCGGCGACGGCCGAGCTTCGCGCGGCGAACGCGCTGCGCACGCTGCGCGCGCCGGTGAACGGCCGGGTGCTTGCCATCGACGCCGCCGATGGGGAACGCGTGAGCGCCGGGCGAACGGTGATCACGCTGTTCGCGGCCGATCAACTCTGGGTGCGGGCGAGCTATTACGGCGCCGACGCCGACGCGATCCACCTGGGGATGACCGGTTCGTTCCGGCCGAGCGCCGGTGCCGCGCCCGTCCCGGTCCGGGTGGTGGCCGTCGCCGCGTCGCTGGCCGCGGACGGCGGCGAAGTCGTCGGTCTCGCCGCGGTTCATCACGACGGCGCGCCGCCGCGCCGGGATGACCGGTGGATCGCCGGCGAGCGTGGAATCGTGACGATCGATGCGGGTCGCCGATCGATGGTCGCGGTGCCGACGGACGCACTGGTGCTCGACCAGGCGCGCTGGTTCGTGCTGGTCGACACCTCGAAGGGAATCGAACGGCGCGAGGTCATCCCCGGGCCGGTGCATGGCTGGCAGACGTTCGTCGCACAGGGTCTGCGCGCCGGCGAGCGGGTCGTCGCGCAGAACGCCTATCTCGAATTCCACCACGACATCGCCGCGCACTACACGCCGCCGGACTGACGCCGTGGCGAGCGACTCGAACCCCATGTCCCGCGTGCTGATGCGCCCGAGCCTCTGGGCGCTCGTGCTCCTCGCGCTGCTCGGCGTCGCCGGATATGCGTTCCTGCACATCCCCGTCGAAGTGCTGCCGCAGTTCGATTTCCCGCAGATCAGCGTGATCGCGCACCTGCCGGGCACCTCCGCGACCGAGCTCGAAAGCCTCGTCGTGTACCCGCTGGAGGGGCAGATCCTCACGCTGCCGAACCTCGAGAGTCTGCGGTCGGTGATGGGCAACGGCGTGGTCGAGATCGACGTCCGGTTCCGCACGGGAACATCGCCGGTACTCGCCCTGCAGGCGGTGAACGGCGCGATCGATCGCGCGCGCGGACAGTTGCCGGCGGCTGCGCACCCGTTCGCGCAGATCATGGGCAATGCGATCAACGAGGTCGCCGACTACACCGTGCGCATTCCCGCGGGCGTCGCGCCGGCCGAGGTCGAGCGCAGGGTGCTCGCCGACGTCGCCCCCGCGCTGCGCGCACTGCCCGGGGTGCAGTACGTGAACGTCTACGGCGCGGGCGACGAGGCGTTGTGGATCCAGCCGAATCTCGGCGCACTGCATCGATACGACGTGCCGGTCACGGCGATCACCCGCGCGGTCAGGGCGCAGGTGGTGCTGGGGCCGGCGGGCTACCTGTCCGCCGGGCACAACGACGTGCTGATCGAGGCACGACATTTGCCGGTGCACGTCGCCGAGCTCGAGGAGGTTCCGGTGCCGGGGCCCGATGGCCCGATCCGGCTCGGTGACCTCGCCCGGATCGTGCGCGCGCCGGTGCCGACCTTGAATGCGGTCTCGCTCGACGGGCGGCCCAGCGTCGCGTTGACGGTGATCAAGCAGCCGGGCGCCGCGACCACGCCGGTCACGCGCGAGGTCCAGGCGACGCTCACGGCGATGCAGCGCGAGCTGCCCCGGGGCGTGCGCTGGATTCGTGACTACGATCAAGGTTACGTCGTTCACCTGATCGGGGTGGACCTCGGGCGCAATCTCCTGATCGGCATGGCGCTCGCGGTCGCGGCACTGTTCTGGATGCTCGGCGGCGGCCGGGGGATCTGGATCCTCGCGCTCGGGATCCCGTTGTCGCTCGTGCTCGCGATCGCCGCGCTCGATCTTGCCGGGCAGGACCTGAACCTGATGACGCTCGGCGCGCTCACCGTCGCGGTCGGGCTGTTCGCGGACGATGCGATCATCGTGCTGGAGAGCATCTATCACCGCTGGGAGCAGGGCGACGCGCACTGGGAGGGCATCCGCCGCGGCGTGCGCAGCATCGTCGTGCCGGATGTCACCGGCACGCTGACCAACGTGTCGATCTACGTGCCGCTGCTGTTCGTCGGCGGTCTGGTCGGGCTGTTCTTCATCCCCTTCTCGCTCGCGATGACGTTCGGATTGCTCGCGTCGCTGTTGGTCTCGTTGACGTTCATTCCGCTCGGGCTCGGCTTCATCGGGGCGCGCAGTGGTGTGCTGTCCGGTAGCGGACACCGTGCCCTCGAGTGGCTGCGCCATTGGAACGAGCGCCTGTTCAGGCTGGTCGTGCGCACGCCGCGGCTGTCGCTCGCGATCACCTTCGGCGTCCTGCTGGCGAGTCTCGTCGCCCTCGCGCTGGTGCCGATCGACTTTCTGCCGCTGCCGAACGAGGGCGTATTGCTCGAATCATTCACGCTGCCGCCGGGCAGCTCGCTGCTCGAGTCGCGGACCGTCGTCGCCACCATCACCCACCGGCTGCTCGCCGATCCGGTGGTCGCGCACGTCTATGCGCGCATCGGCTCCTCGTCGAGCACGGCCTATACGGAGCCCACGTCCGCCGGCGAGATCATGGTCAAGCTCAAGGCCGGCGTCAGCGTCGATGCGCTCGACCGCATCGGCCTGCGGATCCAGAAGGAGTCGACGCTCCCCGGCGTGCAGCTCGCGGTCGACACGCCGACGATCGAGCGTCTCGGGGAGAGCCTGTCCGGCCTGCCTCAGCCCTTCGTGATCCACGTGTTCGGCGCGCGCATCGGCGAGTTGCGCCGGCTCGCGAATCGGATCGCGGTGCGATTGCGTCGGATCCCCGCGCTGACCGATCTGTTCAACAACGACGGTTATCCGGTCACGCAGCTGCAGATCGAGCCACGGCTCCACGCGCTGGCCGCGGACGGCTTGACGCCCGCCGCGCTCTACGCGCAACTGTACCCCTTGCTGAACGGCGAGATCATCGCGCGCGTGCCCGAGGGCAACGTGCCGCTCGACCTGTATCTGCGCCTGGCGGACGCGCCGCAGAAGTCGCTCGACCAGCTCGAGCACCTGCCGATCCGCACCCATGGATGGACTCCGCTCGGGCAGCTGGCGCGCCTGAAGCTCGTCGACACGCCGAACCAGATCCGCCACATCGCCGGCGCGCGGGCGCTCGATATCCTGGCGACGCCCACGGGCACGCTCGGCGGCACCGTCGCCGCCGCCCGGCGGGCGCTCGCGGGGCTGCGCCTGCCGCCGGGGACCCGGTACGCGTTCGGCGGCTTGTTCGCGGAACTCGAGCGTGCCGCGCTCGGGCTCGGGGTCGCGGTCGTCGCTTCGATCGTGCTGATG
>JAKBCG010000194.1 GCA_021808035.1 Pseudomonadota bacterium | reverse complement strand
CCGCGGCAGCAGCGCCGGGCCGATCGGCGCGCCGTCCGCCATTCGCGCCGAGTGGCCGTCGTGCAGCAGCAGGATCTCGCCGCCGCGCAGCGCGTGCGTCAACCGCGCGAGCACGCGGTCGGGGTCCCGGCTCACGGTGTCGAAGCCGCGGCGCGACCAACTCGCGAGCCGCAGGCCGTGCCGCGCGAGCACGGGCTCGAGCAACGGATTGCGCAACCCCGCCGGTGCCCGGAAGAACGCCGGCGCGATGCCGCTGATCGCGGCGATCCCTGCCTGAGCGCGGGCCACTTCGCGTCCGAGCGCCGCGGGGCCGAGGAGTGAGAACGCATGCCGGTGGGTGTCGCTGTGATTCTCGACCGCATGGCCGGCCGCCACGATGCGGCGGACGAGTTGCGGATGACGAACGGCCCGTTCACCGATGCAGAAGAAGGTCGCGGTGACACCGCCGCGGGCGAGCGCGTCGAGCATCGCCGGGGTCACCTCGGGGTCGGGTCCATCGTCGATCGTGATCGCGACCTGATCGAGCGCGGCCGCGGCCGCAGGCAGCCGGGTCCAGTTCGGACCGAGCAGGCGGCTCCTCGGCCAGAGCCCCGCCCCGGCGAGCACCGCGTGATCGGCGACCGCGACGCCGAGCGCGAGGGGCCAGGTCCCGGGCCGGGCGATCAGCATCGCGCCCGCCGCGAGGTGCAGGCCCATCGACGCCCGGATCGCGGGCGACGGAACCCAGCGGCGACGGGCTCTCATCGATCGTGCGGCGCCGAGGCGACGGGCGCCCCGAGCATCGCCGAGCACAGGAAGGCGAGCAGTGCGCCCGGTGCGACCGTGACGCCGAGATCGCGCAGCACCGGCACCGGCGCGGTCGCGAGCAGCCCGAAGCCGATCACGGTCGCCGCGTTCGCGACCGCGAGCGAACCCGTGATCGCGCCGTCGTCGCCGGCGGCGTGCCGAACGAAGAATAGCGCGTAGTTCGAACCGATCGCGACGATCAGCAACATCCCGACCAGGTGCAGGATCGTCAGCGCGATCCCGGCGAGCGTCAACGCCGCCGCGACCGCGCCGACCGCGACCGCGAGCGGCGCGAGCACGCGCAAGGTCCGTCGGGCCGACCGCAGCGTCGCGGCGAGCAGTCCCGCGATCGCCAGCACGCCGACCGCCGCCGCGCGCCGCGCATTGCGCAGGTAGACCGAATACAGGTGATTCGCGTCGGCCTCGAGGTCGATCGCCCGCGCGCGGCCGTCCAGGGCCGCGCGGACGCGATCCAGGTCGATCGGTCGCGGACGGCCGTGGACGAGTGGTGCGCGCAGCGGCAGCAGCGCGAGCCAGCGCTCGCGACGCCGAAGCAGCAGCGCGTCGACTCCGGCCGCAAGCGGCGTGCCGTCGAGGTCCCGGCGGGTCAGCGGCGCCGCCCGGCGCGCCGCAGCGACATCGGCGACGAACGGCGCGAGGGTCGCTTCGCGCACCGGCAGGCCTGCGAGCGCGCGGTGCAGGCGCGCGCGCAGCGTCCGTGAGTCGGGCAACGCGAGCTGTCGCGCGCGCTGGGTCGCGCGGCTCGGCAAGATCGAAGCTGGGTCCTCGAAGCCGCCGATCACCCGATCCGCCGCGAGCCGATCGAGCGACCTCGCGGTGCGTTCGGCGGCCTGCAACGCCGCGTCGCGGTCCAATCCCTGCACGACGACGACGTCGCGGACGTCGGCCGCGCCGAGATCGGCGCGCAGCGCGCCGTCGAACCGGCGCGCGGCGGACGGCACCGGGCTCAGCGCAGCCAGGTCGTGACTCCACGCGCCGCCGTGGGTGAACACCAGCACCGCGAGCGACCCGAGCGCGAGTGCGCCGAGGATCGCACCACCGACCCGCGGTGCCGGGAGCGCCCGCCGCAGAGCCGCGCCGAGCGGCGCGATCGGACGGACCTCGAGTGCGGCGGGTGCGAGGCGCGGCAGCACGTGGCGGGTGGTCGCCGCGGCGGCTGCGAGACCGCACAGGCAATACACGCCGAGCTGCTCGAGCCCGGGGAACCCGGACCACAGCAGCGCCGCGAAGCCGCAAATCGACGTCAGCGCGCCGAGCCGGACGGTCGGCCAATATCGCCGCCGCCAGGTCTCGGGCGCGCGGCCGGACTGCAGGAAGAAGTAGATCGCGTAGTCGACCGCCTCGCCGATCAGCGTGACCCCGAATCCGAGCGTCATGCCCTGGACTTCCCCGAACACCCCGGCGACCGCGGCGACGCCGATCGTCGCCGCGGTCGCGACCGGCAGCAGGCCGAGCAGCACCGCGGCGGCCGAGCGGTACACCAGATACAGCAACGCGACCACGCACGCGCCGGCGATGACCGAGAGGCGCACCGCGCTGCGCTCGATCCGGGCGCGTGCCGCGACCGCGAACACCGGGGGTCCGCTCAGGCGCAGCCGCAGACCGTCGCGCGCGCCGCCGATCGCATGAAACGCGCTGCGAACCGCCGCGATCGCGCGCGCCTGTCCGTCGATGTCCGAACCGGTCGCCCGCACGCGCAGCACGAGCAGCGCGCGCGCCGCGGACCGCGAGCACCACACGCCGTCGCACAGCGCCGGGCCGTCGTCACCGCGCCAGCGCTCGGCGACCCCGGCGGTCTCGCCGGTCGGGTCGTGCGGCAGGAGCGGCGCGAGCCACGGCTCCGCCGGTGTCGCGAGATCCTCGATCGTCCGGCCGATCGCGCGATGCAAGGCGGTCGCGGTGGCGAGATGCGCCGCCGCCGCGCGACTCAGCACATAGCGGTGCTCGAACACGAAGCGCTGCGCGCGCGCGAAGCCCGCGCGATCGCCGTCATCGACGGTCGCGAACTCCCGTGACTCGAGCGCCCGCGCGGCCAGGGCCCGCGCGGCGCGCGCGCGATCGGCGGCGTCGCCGCCCTCGATCGCGACCAAGATCGTCTTCGCGGCGGGCCCGTCGCGAAGCAGTTCGCCGAGCAGGCGCTGCCCGGGAGCCGGCCGCGCCGGCAGCAACGCGGACAGATCGGCGACGTAGTGTGCGCGCAGCGCGATCATCGCCGCCACGGCGAGTACCGCGAGCCACACCGCGATCACCGCCCGGTCGCGCACGCTCATCGCGCCGGGTCCGCGAGCCGCATCACCGAGGAATCGCCGTCCGCCGCGTGGATCACGACTCGGCGCAGCTCGCCGCGTGCGCCGTCGATCCGGATCGTGGCGACCCGTCGCGCGAGCGCGGCGGATCGCGGCGTCAGACGCAGCGTCCAATGCGCGACGTCGCCATGAAAATCGACCCGGAAGTCGCGCTGCAGGGCCGGGGCGTCACCGGCGAGCGTCGCCCGCAAGCTGTCGATCAACGCGGCGAGTCCTTCGGCGTGCGCCAATTCGAGCACCCGGCGCCGGCCGCCGCGCTCGATCGAGAGTCGCTCGCCTTGCGCGACCAGGACTTCCCGGTGAGGCGTGAGCACCCGTTCTTCGAGCCTCCCCGGGGCATCGTAGATCAATTCGCCAGTCGAGATCAGCGGTCGATCGAGCACCGCGAGATCCTGCCGCTCGCGAAACGTCGTCCGGCGATGTGTCTGCGCGCCGAGCAGGCGCATCACGGCGGTGATGCCGCCGGTCGACGCGTTCGCGGCCGCGGCGACGAACGCGGCCGCGTTCAGCGCGAGCGCGGCGACCGCGCACCCACGCGACGGCCTCACCGCGCCTCCGGGTCGGCGAGATCCCAGAAATCGTAGAAGTTGAACCAGTTGCACGGGTCGCGACGGCAGTGCGCATCCAGCAGCGCCGCGTAGCGCTCGATCGCCGCATCGACCGCGGCTTGGCGGTCGGCGCCGTGCATCCCGGCGAAGTCGGCGAGCGGCTCGAACACGACGTGATAGCGATTCGCGCCGCGATACAGGCCCGCCATGAAGATCACCGCGCAGCCGAGCATCGCCGCGATCCGCATCGGTCCGGTCGGCAGCAGCGTCCGCTCGCCGAGCAGCCGCACCGGACGGCGGGCGTCGCCCCCGAGGCCGCGGTCAGCAAGGACCCCGACGAACTCGCCGCGGTCGAGTCGCGCGGCGATCTGCAGCATCGAATCGACCTGCCCGAGCGGCACGACGGGCGGCGCCGACCGGGCGCCGATCGCCCCGAACAGTCGGCGCAGCTTGCCCGCATTGTCCTCGTACATCGCCATCGCGATGCGCACGCCGTCGATCCGAGCGCCGACCGCGCCGACGATCGCGAAACTTCCAAGGTGTGCACCGAGCAGGATCGCGCCGCGCCCGCTCGCCTGTTGGGCGCGCATCAGCGCCTCGCCTTCGACCGAGAGTGCGAGCGCGCCCTCGCGGTCGCCGGCGATGAATACGCGGTCGTGGATCGTGGTCGCGAAATACAGGAAGTGCCGATAACGCTCGTGGAGCCGCGGCTCGCGGCCGAGCGCGCGGCGCAGGTAGCCGCGGGAGGCGCGTCGCGCACGCGGTGCAACCGCGAAATAGTAGGCCGTGATGGCATGCAGCACCACGCGGCTCGCGCGCCGCCCGAGACGCAAGCTCAACGCGGCCATCAGCCGCAGCAGCGCGGGGCTGCCGCGTTCGTGGACGCCGAGCCACGCCTCGCGCGGCGGGTCGGCGGAAGCGCGAGCCGGCATCGGGCCGCTCAAGCGGCGCCGGCGCGCGGGCGCGAGCGCACCGCGCCGGTGGCGACGGTCCGTGAGCCGCAGGCGAGCCGCAGGCGCAGCATGCCCGCGGCATCCTCGTCGGTCTCGAGCACGACGCGGTCCCGCGGACGAACCGGCGCCGTGAACTTGAACCAGAGGATCTCGCAGTTCCCGGCATCGACGCGGCCCTCCTCGGCCAGGCGACGCAGCGCCGCGTCCAGCAGCACGACGCCGGGCAGCATCGGGTCCCCCGGAAAGTGGCCGGCGTAGGCGGGATGGTCCGCCGCGATCCCGAGGTCGATCGGCGGCCGGCGCGGTGCCGCGGTGTCGACGCCGCTCATCGCAGGTCCGCCACGAGTGCCGCCAGCGCCTCGCGCGGGAGCTTGCCGGTCGTGTTGCGGGGCAGGTGGTCGACGAACAGCAAGGGTCGCGGCAGGAAGGCCGGATCGATCCGGTCGCGCAGTCGGTCGAGCAAATGCGCCGGATCGAGCGTCGGCGCGACGACCGCGGCGGCGAGCCGCGATATGCCGGTCTCGACGTGGGTGCCCGGCGCAGCCTCGAAGAACGCGCCGTCGATCACGCCGGGGATCGAGTTCAGCTGGTGGTCGAGGTAGGCGAACGAGCTGCGCTTGCCGGCGATCTCGACGAGGTCCTGGGTGCGGCCGTGCAATCGGAATCCGCCGTCCGGCAGCGGCTCGATCACGTCGACCAGCGGCGTGCGCCGCTCCAGGTGGCCGCCGTCGACGAACG
>JAKBCG010000193.1 GCA_021808035.1 Pseudomonadota bacterium | reverse complement strand
AGTGCGATCGCGGCTCGTGCGACTCCGAATTCAGCGCTGATGCCGAAGATGTCGGCGGGGGCGACCGCCGAATATTACACGTTGGTCGCAGAAATTGCGCTCACGCGGCACGAACCCCGGGTCGCGGCGCTCACCTACGTGGCGGCGGCCGCCGCCGATCCCGGCCTTTGGCCGCGGGCGACCGCGGTGGCGCAGGCGACGCTGCAGCCGACCGTGACGCTGGATGCGGCGCTGCACTGGATCGCGCGGCGGCCGGATTCGATGTCCGCGCACCTCGCCGCCGCCTCGGCGGCCCGCGCCGTGTACCAGATCGCGGTCGCGGCGGACAACTACCGGTTCCTGATCGCCCATTACACGGGCGGCGTCGAGCAGGCGTTCCCGGACATCGAGGAGCGGCTGCTGTCCGCGCGCAATCCCTATGCGGCGCGAGCGATCGCCGACCGCCTGGCCGCGTATTTCCCGAACTCGGTCGCGGCCTACCGTCTACAGGCGTATGCCGCGCTGCAGGCGGGGGATCCGCAGGCCGCGATCGCGGCGTTCGGGAATGCGATCGCACGACTGCCGGGGCCGGCCGCCGACGCGCCGAGCCGGCACCGGGCGCTGTTCGAGGCCTTTGCGCGCGCGAGGGTGCTGGCCGGCGACGACGACCCGCTCGTGCAGGCGGCGGCGCGGCTGCAGCGGGATCCGCGGCCCGGAACGCGATTCGACTACGGCCTGCTGCTGCCCGCGGCGAAGCGCTTCGAGGCCGCGCGCACGCAGATGCAGATGCTCGCGAGCGATGCGCGATTCGGGCCTGATTCGCTGCGGATACTCGCGCTGCTCGACTTTCAGCAACGGCGTGATCCGTCGGCGCGGGTGCGTTTCGAACAGCTGCTTGCCAGCGGGCATTACGTCGACGACAGTCATTATTACCTCGGCCTGATCGCCGAGCGGCGCGGCGACGCGCTGGGCGCGCTGCGCGACCTCGCGCACGTCCGCCATGGCGAGTACGTGCTGCCCGCGATGCTGCGCGCCGCACGGATCCTGCAGAGCAAGGGGGCCGGCGCGACCGCGGATGCGCTGCTCGCCGAGTTCACCCGCGACGAACCGCAGCGGGCACCCCGGATCATCGCGATCCGTGCGCGGATCGCGGCACGCGGCGGCGACCCGAACCGGGCGTACGCATTGCTGGACGAGGCGATGCGGGAATACCCGGATGACCCGGGCCTGCGATATGCGCTCGCGTCGATCCAGAATGCGGCCGGCGAGACCGCGAGCGCGCTCACCACCCTGCACGCCGTGCTCGAAATGCGCCCGGACGATCCGGAGGCGATGAACGCCTACGGATACACGCTCGCGGAGGATGGCCAGCAGCTCGCGCTCGCGCAGCAGTTGATAGAGACCGCGCTCGGCGCCGCGCCGGACGACGCCGCGATGCGCGACAGTCTCGCGTGGGTCCTGTATCGACGCGGGCATGCGGCGCAAGCATTGCCGATCGTCGCGGCGGCCTACGCGGACCTGCCGAGCGCTGATATCGCCGCGCACTACGGGGAGATACTCTGGATGCTCGGACGGCACGCGGCCGCGCGGAAAATCTGGGACACCGCCGCGGCGGCCGATCCCGGCAACCGACTGCTGGAGCACACGCGCGCACGATTCACCGCGCCGGCGACGAAAGCACCGACCGCCACATCCGCGTCGGGAGCCCGCTAGGTTGCGCGCAAACCCCCCCGCATCGCCCGGCATCGGTGCCGCGAGCCGGCTCCGTGCGGCGCGCGCGTGCCTGCTGTTGGTCGCGGTCCTGCTGGCTTCGTGTGCCACCGTCGCGCCGATGCACCCCGCCGGGTGGACCGAGCGATTGCAACTGCTCCAACGGATCGGCAATTGGGACCTGCAAGGCCGGGCGGCGGTCGCGATCGGCTCACGCGGATGGCAGGCGAGCGTCGACTGGCGTCAGCACGCCGACCAGAGCGTCGTGCATCTGGCGGGGCCGCTCGGGATCGGCGCGAGCGTGCTGGCGCTCGGTCCCGACGGACTGTCGGTGAACGGATCGCCGCCGAGCCCGCAGGGCGTGGAGATCATGGAGCGGCGGCTCGGGTTCGCGCTGCCGGTCGCGAACCTTCGGTACTGGTTGCTGGGGATACCGGATCCCGCGGGCCCTTCCTCGGTGCGCTTCAATGCGCAGGATCGGGTATCGCATCTCGAACAGGCGGGCTGGACGGTCGATTTCCTGCGCTACCGGGTGCATGCGGGGGATTGGCTGCCGGCGCTCCTGGTGCTGCGTAGCGAGGGGGTACGGGTTCGTATCGTCGTCGATCAATGGAAAGGGGTGCGGTGAGCGTCTCCGCGATGCGCTACTGGCTGGCGCCGGCGAAACTGAACCTGTTCCTGCACGTCGTCGGCCGTCGGCCCGACGGTTATCACCTGCTGCAGACGTGTTTCCAGTTCGTCGATCTGTGCGACGAGGTGGGGTTGCGCGTCCGCGCGGATGGGGTGATCGAGCGGCTGCAGGGTGCCCTGGGTGTGGACGCGGAATCCGATCTGTGCGTCCGGGCGGCTCGTGCGCTGCAGCATGCGAGCGGCTGCAGGCTCGGTGCCGACATCGATCTGCGCAAACGGATCCCGATGGGTGCCGGGCTCGGGGGCGGGAGTTCGGATGCGGCGACGACGCTTCGCGCGCTGAATCGTCTCTGGGGCCTCGATTGGCCGGCCGAGCGACTCGCCGATCTGGGCCTTGGCCTCGGTGCCGACGTACCGGTCTTCGTGTACGGGCGCACGGCCTGGGCGGAGGGGGTCGGCGAGCGCCTGGTACCCCTGGTTCCGCCAGCGTCGCCGCCGGATACCAACTACCTGATAATCAAGCCGAAAATAGCGATCCCGACCGCGGAAGTGTTCCGCGACCCCGAATTGACAAGGAATACGCCGCCAATCACAATTGCCGGCTTCCTCGAAGCGGGCGGGCACAACGATTGCGAACCGGTCGTACGCCGACGATACCCCGAGGTTGCGGGCGCGCTGGACCGGTTGGCGCAGTTCGGCAGGGCTCGATTGACCGGAACCGGCGCATGCGTGTTCCTGGATTGCGGCACGCGGCAACGGGGTCTGGAGATCCTGCGGCAACTGCCGCCGGATTGGGAAGCGTACATGGTCCGAGGCGTGAACGAGTCGCCCCTGAACGGGCAGCTGGCGTCCTTCTGAGGCGCGCGGCGGGCATCGCAAGCGGTTGAATCGAGATGGGGTGTCGCCAAGTGGTAAGGCAGCGGGTTTTGATCCCGCCATTCGGAGGTTCGAATCCTTCCACCCCAGCCACTTTCCTCGAGTGAAGGGTATGTCGCAACGTAACGGCGTAGAGCCTCCGTCAATCGCGGTATTCACCGGGAACGCGCACCCGGCGCTCGCGATGGAAATCACCCGCCACCTGCGCCTTCCGCTCGGCCGCGCGCACGTCGGGCGGTTCAGCGACGGCGAGGTGAACGCGGAACTGATGGAGAACGTCCGCGGCAGAGACGTGTTCATCATCCAGCCGACCTGCCCGCCGGCGAACGATCACCTGATGGAGCTGCTGTTGATGACGGACGCGTGCCGGCGAGCGTCGGCCGAGCGAATCACCGCCGTGGTGCCGTATTTCGGCTACGCGCGGCAGGATCGCCGCCCGCGCGCGACGCGCGTCGCGATCGCGGCGAAGCTGGTTGCGAACATGATCGCGAGCGCGGGGATCGACCGATTGCTCACGGTCGATCTGCACGCGGACCAGATCCAGGGGTTCTTCGACATCCCGGTGGACAACGTGTACGCGACGCCGGTGCTGCTCGGCGACGCGTGGCGGCAGAAGTACGAGAACATGATCGTCGTGTCGCCGGACGTCGGCGGCGTCGTGCGGGCGCGGGCGCTCGCGAAGCGACTCGACGACGCCGACCTCGCGATCATCGACAAGCGCCGGCCGCGGCCGAACGAGTCGAAGGTGATGAACATCATCGGCGAAGTCCGCGGCAGGACCTGCGTGCTGATCGACGACATGGTCGACACCGCGGGCACCTTGTGCCAGGCCGCGGCCGCGTTGAAGGACGAGGGCGCCCTCAAGGTCGTCGCCTATACCACGCATCCGGTGCTGTCGGGCGCGGCGATCGAGCGGATCTCGAAGTCGGTGCTCGACGAGCTGGTGGTCACCGACACGATCCCGCTGTCGGAGGCGGCACGCGGCTGCGACCGCATCCGCCAGCTGAGCGTCGCGGGGCTGCTCGCGGAGACGATCCGCCGCATCAGCGACGAGGAGTCGGTGAGCTCGCTGTACATCGACTGAGCCGAGGCGAAGCGGCGAGCTTTTTTTGGTCGGCGTTCGGAATCGTTGGTCGCGACGTCCGAATCGCCGTTGTTGTCGAACTTAAACGGAGAACGTCATGAAAACCTCTTTCGAACTCGTCGCCGAGTTCCGCGAAGACCAAGGCAAAGGTGCGAGCCGCCGCCTGCGTCGCGCGGGCAAGGTGCCGGCCATCCTCTACGGGGGGCACATCGACCCGCGCGCGTTGAGCCTCGATCACGAGAAGATCGTGCTGATGCTCGACAACGAACGCTTCTATTCGACGATCCTGAGCCTGCGCGTCGGGGATCAGAGTCAGGCGGCCGTCCTGAAGGACGTGCAGCGGCATCCGTACAAGAATGCGGTGCTGCACGTCGACTTCCAGCGCGTCGACGAGAACGAGAAGATCCGGATCAGCATTCCGCTGCACTTCAAGGGTGAGGCGGTCGCGCCCGGCGTGAAGACGCAAGGCGGCATCGTTTCGCACATGCGCACCGAGGTCGAGGTCGCCTGCCTGCCGAAGGATCTGCCGGAGTACATCGAGGTCGATCTGTCCGGATTGTCGATCAACGAGAGCATCCATCTGTCGCAGCTGAAGGTGCCGGAAGGCGTGCAGCTCCTCGAACTGCTCAAGGAAGACGCGGCGGTCGTCGCGATCCACAGTCCGCGGACCGAGGAACCGGAACCGGCCGCACAGGCTGCTGCGGAAGCGGCGCCGGCGGCAGCCGGGGCGGCGGCGGCGCCCGGCGACGCGGCGAAGAAGGCCGAGCCGGCGAAGAAGGAAGAGGCGAAGAAGGAGCCGGCGAAGAAGGACGCGAAGAAGTAATCTTCGCGAGCCGGTGCTCCGAGCGGGGCCGTCCAGCGGACGGCCCCGGTTTATTTTCGGATGACGATCGGATCGGAGTCGAGAGCGAACGCGACGGTGAGCGGACTACCCTTGAAGATCATCGTGGGTCTCGGCAATCCGGGCCCGGAACACCAGTCGACGCGGCACAACGCCGGCTTCTGGTTCGTCGACGTGCTCGCGAATCGTCATGGAGGAGAGTTTCGTGACTATCGCAAATACTCGGGTGAAACCG
>JAKBCG010000192.1 GCA_021808035.1 Pseudomonadota bacterium | reverse complement strand
GTTTGAATCGAACGTCGTTGCCGTTTTTATTGCTCATCGCCCATCGAGCGCCGCGCGCAGCGGACCCAACCATGGCTCGTAGTGGCGCCAACGGTCAAGTCCGTCCTTGTAGATCGGCTGGCGGACCTGCTCGGAGCTCGCGGTACGCACGCTCCGCTGCGTCTTGTGGAATTCGAGGCAGCCGGGCTCGAAATCCAGCTCACAGAACGCGAGCAGGCGGCGCACGCTCCCCTCGAGGTCGTCGACCACCTGCTCGTGCCGCATCAACAGGATCCGGCCGGGCAGCACGCGGCTCCAGTGGTCCATCAATTCGACGTAGCTGCGGTAATACCGTCCGATCTCCTCGAGCGAATACGTGAATTCCTGGCCCGACGCGAACAGCTGCTCGAAATTGCCGACTCCGCAGGCCATCGGATCGCGCCGCGCATCGATGATCTTCGCGTTCGGCAGGATCAGGTGGATCAGGCCGATATGGCGGAAGTTGTTCGGCATCTTGTCGATGAACCGCGGCTTGCCCGCGCGGTAGGCGAGGGTGTCGGCGATATAGCGCTCGCCGAAGCGCCGGAACTCCTCCGGATCGAGCGCGGCGAGCCCTTCCGGATAGCGCGGCAGGTCGCCGCGGGCGGCCCGGCCCTGCAGGTCGTTCACCAGACGCGGGATGTCCGCGAGTTCCATGGTGCCCTCGACCTCGGAGTGGGACGCGAGGATCTGTTCGAGCAGCGTCGATCCGGAGCGGGGCAGGCCGACGATGAAGATCGGCGCCGGATCCGGACATCCGACGCCGCGTCGCTCGTCGAAGAACTCGCGCGTGCAGATCCGCATCTGCAGCCGGCCCTGCTCCTCGATCGCCTCCGGCCGGTAGTCGATCTCGGCGCGCTTCAGCGCATTGCCTCGTTCGTAGAAGCGGAACGAGTCGGCCCATTCGCCGCGGTCGGCAAGCGCCTTGCCGAGCGCGAAACACACGTGGTACCGGTCGACCGCCGGCGTGTCGGCGGCCGCCTCGATCTCGCGCATGCGCGCGACGTCCGCGTCGTCGAACCGGAAGGTCTTCAGGTTCGCGAGGCTCCAGTACGCGTCGCCGAAGTTCGGCCGGATCGCGATCGCCTCCCGATAGGCGTCGATCGCCTCCTCGCGACGCCCGAGCGTCTTCAGACAGTGCGCAATCGACAACTGCACCGCGGCCGCCTGCGGGGCGTCCGCGCGCAACGACCGGTAGAGCGCGAGCGCGCGCTCGTGGTCGCCGATCCCGACGTAGGTCGTCGCCTGCAGAGTGCGATAATTGCGGTTCCCGGGTTCTATCGCGAGCAGCCGTTCGAGCTCCTCGAGCGCGCGACGGTGCTTGTGCCGGTGCAGCAGGGTGCGCGCGAAATCCAGTCTCGCCGCGTGATAGTCCGGTGCGAGATCGAGCACCGCGTCGAGCAGGATCTCGGCGTCGTCGAACGCCTCGCGCTCGATCCCTATCCGCGCGAGCAGGCGCATCGCCTCGACGTGATTGCCATGTTGCAGCAGGTAGCGGCGGACCAGCGGTTCTGCGAGCCCGTACTCATGGTCGTGAAACAGGTCGGTCGCGGTCACGACCTCCGGCGGCAATCGGGCGAGCGTCGCGACATGACCGGCCGCCGTTCTGGCATTGGCCTCGTCGCCGACCATCCGGTAGAGGCCCTCGAGTGCACGCCAGCTCGCGGGCAGCGCGGGATTGCGGTTCACCGCGGCCAGGAACGCTTCGATCGCGCGCGGCGCGTCGCGCCGCATCAGGTGGCAGTGGCCGCGCTCCTGATACAGGCGGCTGAACCCGGGATGGAACCGCTCCAGCCGGTCGAGGGTCGAGAGCGCCTCGTCGAGCCGATTCAAGTGCCGTTCGCTGACCGCGAGCAGGTACAGCACGTCGCGATTCTCGGGGACCTGCGCCGAGAGCGCGCTGGCCGCCTCGGACGCGGCGGCGAACTCGCGTCGCTCGACGAGCGACCGAATGCGCCCGACCTCGGCCTCGACGGGTCCGGATGTCCGTTCGCTCGTCTCGGGATCGGCCGCGGCGGAGGCGTTCATCGCGGATCCCCCGGTACCCGTGGATCCCCGGAACGGCACGAGCCGCGCCCCCCATGGGACGCAGCTCGTGCCGGATTCGTCGGATCGAAGGTCAAGCGTTACCGGTCCCCGGCGTCAGAAATCGTAGCCGAAGCTGACGCCGATCACCCGCGGCCGCACGACCGTCTGCGCGATCACGAACTGACCGGAGTTCGTGAATACGCTGGCGTTCGAGTCGCTGCAGTTCTGGCAATAGAGCTGCGCGTTCCACGAACCCTTCGCGACGCGGAACGACGCGTCGTGCGACGAGGAGGCCGGATTCTCGAGGCGCAGCAGGGTCGTGTTGATCGCGCCAGAGGCCGCGATCGGCGGGTTCGCGCCGGCCTGGGTGAACGAGTGGCCGGTGTGGGTCGCCCCCGCCTGCACGAACCAGCGATAGTCGTTCATCATCCAGTCGTAGCGGGCCCGCAAGCTGAACTGGATCGGCGGCGAGTTCGCGCTCGGGCCGCCAATCGGACCGTATAGATTCGAGAGCGGCCTGCAGTTGGTACCATTGCTGCCGCAAATCTGGGTGATCGGCTGTCCGTAGCTCGCATTCGCGGGATTGTTGTCGATCAGCGACGGCGAATTGGTCTGCTCGCTGTGATTCCACGACGCCGCGCCCTGCACGGTCAGGTGCTCGGTGACCCGCGCGATCAGCGAGGTCTCGAGCCCGCGAACCCGGAAGTTCTGGCCGTTGGTGCCGAAGGTCAGGTTACCCGTGGTCCCTGGATCGAAGAAGCCGACCTGGACGTTGTTCCAGTTCTCCTGGTAGATCGAACCGTTCCACTGCACCCGGTTGTGCCACCACTGGGTCTTCCAGCCGACCTCGTTGTTGTTCAGGCTGTCGGACGAATACGTGCTCGGGATCAAAAACTGCGCGACGCCGTTCCCCGGACCGGGGATTTTTGGCGCGCCGCCATTCCGGTTGAACCCGCCCGGGCGGAAGCCCTGCGAGAACGTGTAGTAGACCATCGCGTTCGCGTCGATGTGCCAGGTGAGGTTCGCTCTGCTGCGCCAGCCGGACTCGGTGTTCTGCAGGTTGCGTTTGTCGAGGTTGTTCACGTCGTTCACGCAACCGCCCGCCGGCGTGCCTTGCTCGAAGCAGTAGAAACTGCCGGTCACGCTGCCCTTGAACGAGTTGTCGAAGCGGAAATGCCGCGTGCCGAGGGTCAAGGTCAGGGTGTGCGGGATGATGTCGTAGTCCACCGACAGGTACTCGGCGAGCTGCCGGACGTCGCGGCGCGTATCCTCGAAGAACGCGATGTTGGCCGGCTGCACGCCCGGATTCTCGACGCTCGCGCCGGGCGCGGTGCCGACGCTCGACATGCAGCCCGAGTTGCCGGGCGTCCCCGGCGCGCCGTTCGAGGTGCAGGCCGGGATCGTCGTGTAACCCCAGTCGGTCTGGTCGAACAGCTTGTTGTCCTCCCAGTACACGCCGCCGATCGCGCGCATCCGCCAGTGCGTCGGCGTGCTCAAGCGGAATTCCTGGCTCAAGTGCTCGTTGCGCTCGGTCTCCTGCCAGGTCGAGCTCGGCGAGAAGCAGGTCGACGTCAGGTTCGGATCGCCGGCGCCGCCGTTGACCGCGTAACCGGTGCCCGGTCCATAGCACTGATAGTAGTCGGCATAGTAGCCGCGCGCGTAGTTCGTGTAATCGCCGACCTGCTCGACGTGACGGACGAGGTACGCACCGGTATACACCGCGTGCAGCACGCCGAACTTGCCGTTCACGGTCCAGGCGGTGTTCTCGAACTTGTCCTTGTTGTACGCATTGTTGAACAGCGTGACCTCGAGCGGCTGCAGCGGCGCGCCGTCGGAGGAGTTCGGCATCTGGTAGAACACCCCCTCGGCGTCCATGTTCTGGTACATCTGCGTGAGCAGCAGGTTCCAGTCGTCGTTGAACTTGTAGAGGAACTCGCCGCGGATGCCTTTGTAGGTCACCGGATTGATCGCCCGCTGCGCGATGTTGTAGTTGTTGATCACGGGACTGCCCGGCGGCACGCAGGAACCGTTGTTCGGCAGGCCGTTCGGGCACTGGCCGTTCACGGCCGGGTACTTCGCGTAGTGGATCCCGAGATCGGTGTTCTTGCGGGTGAAGGTGCCCGGCACGTTGTCGATGTAGCCGCCGCGGCTGTCGTTGTACACGACCACGCGCATCGCCATCTTGTCGTTGATCAGCGGCAGGTTCAGCACCGCGGTCAGGTTCGTGTTCGGGTCGCCGTGCGCGGTCACGCCGTAGCCCGCGGACACGTTGCCCTCGGTCTTGTCGAGCACCGGCTTGTTGGTGATGTAGCGCACGACACCGGCTTCGGCGCCGGCGCCGAACAGCGTGCCCTGCGGGCCCTCGAGGATCTCGATCCGCTGCAGGTCGGCCGCATAGACGTCGAGGTTGCGCGCCGGCAGCTGGCCGGATTGGTCGTCGAGGTAGATCGCGACGTTCGGGAAGCCGCCGATCGTGCCGCTCGACTGGCTGCCCGCGGCGCCGACGCTCAGGCCGCGCATGAAGATGTTGCCCTGGCCCGGGCCGTTGGTCGGCGCGGTCACGTTCGGCAGGTACTTCACGTAGTCGTCGAAGGTTTCGATGTGCAGCTGCGCGAGCGTCTTCGAGGTGAACGCCTGAATGGTGATCGGCACGTCTTGCATGTTCTGCGCGCGGCGCTGCGCCGTCACGGTGATCGTCATCAGCTGGTCGGCACTGTCGTTCGCCGGCGGGGTGGCCGCGTGGGCGAGTCCCATGGCTCCGCTGCCGAGGATCGCTGCGATCGCAAGGTTGAGTTTCGAACTCGGATTCATGCGTGATCCCTTCTAATTGAGTCGGTGAACGGTCCTGGCCGCCGGGCGTTCCCACGAGCGCGCGACAGGCATCTCCAGAATCGATTGAGAATCGATTGATCCCCCGGTCAATCGGCAGAATAGCATCCGCCGATCAGAACGCCAGCGTTTTGTTGCGATCTAGCCGCGCGCGATCATGACGAATTTCGATTACTCGATGCAATTTTTCGATTCCGTCAGTCGTTCGGGCCGAGCTTCGCGGGAAACCCCGGCGCGCGCAGCGGGGTCGAGACCGCGTCCTCCAGCAGCTTCACGATCATCGACGACCAGGCCCCTCCGCCGTAGCGGGCGCGGCCCTCGATGAACGTCTGTTCCATCACTCCCGCGAGGCGCAGCGGAACGCCGAAACGGCGTCCGAACTCGACCGCGAAGCCGGCGTCCTTGCACGCCAAATCCATCGTGAATCCAATGTCATAGCTGCCGTTCAGGATCACCTTGCCCTCGGTCTCGTGCACGAAGCTGTTGCCCG
>JAKBCG010000191.1 GCA_021808035.1 Pseudomonadota bacterium | reverse complement strand
GTGGCGCCGGCAGCGCGGCATGGCTGCCGCGGCTCCTGGGCTCCATGTCGCCGGCGGTCGGCCGGAGCGCGTGGACTCCGATGTTGAACGAGCGCGGCAAACTGATCGGCGACTTCACGATGTGCCGGCTCGCCGAAGATCACTTCTTCCTGGTCGGCACCTATGCCGCGGAGACCTATTACCTGCGATGGTTCGAGCAGCGCGCCCCCGATGCGAGCGTGTCGATCCGCCCGTGCGCGATGCAGTACGTCGGACTGTCGATCGCGGGCCCGAAATCCCGCGCGCTGTTGCAGAGCCTGGTGCGCGACGATCTTGCGAACCCGGCGTTCCCGTTCCTGTCGTTCCGGCGGATGGAAGTCGGCATGGTTCCGGCGCTCGTCGGCCGGGTTTCCTTCACCGGTGAGCTGGGCTACGAGATCTGGGTGACCACCGACTACCAGCGGCTGTTGTTCGACACGCTGCGGCAAGCGGGCCGGGAGCACGGGATCCGCAGTTTCGGCGGCCGGGCGCTCAACGCGATGCGCATCGAGAAGGGCTTTGGCAGCTGGGCGCGCGAATTCCGGCCGATCTACGGCCCGTTCGAGGCGGGGCTCGGCCGGTTCGTCGACTTCGAGAAGGGGGAGTTCGTCGGCCGCGCGGCGGCGCTCGAGGAGCGTGCCTCCGGCGGCCGCCTGCGGCTCCTCACGTTCACCGTGGACGCGACGGACGCGGATGCGCTCGGCGACGAACCCGTCTGGCACGACGGCAAGGTCGTCGGCTGGGTCACGTCCGGCGCGTACGGTCACCGCACCGGCGCGTCGATCGCGCTCGGCTATGTGCCGAAGGAGCTCGCGACGGCGGCGACCGGGTTCGAGATCGAGTTGATCGGCGAACGGCGACGCGCCGTGCCGCAGCCGTCCGCACCATACGATCCGCGCGGCGCACTGATGCGGGGCTGATGGGGCGATGTCGTCCGACCGCACGGATCCCGCGCGCCATGCCGCGGTCCCGAGCCTCCCAGCGCACGCGTACTTCGAGGCTGACGCCCACGAGCGCGAGCTGCGCCGGGTCTGGCGGCGGCACTGGATCTGCGCCGGGCGGGCCGAGGAGATCGCCGCGGCGGGCGAGTACCTGGCGGTGCGCATCGCGGACCGCGGCATTTTGCTGCTCCGGGACGAACAGGGCGGATTGCGCGGGTACCTCGACAGCTGCCGCCATCGTGGCGCGGCACTGTGCCCGAGCGAGCGCGGTCGTTTCCCGCGCGCGGCGATCGTCTGCCCGTACCATGCGTGGACCTACGACCTGCAGGGACGCCTGCTGCGGACCGGCGCTCGTCCCCCGCCCGAGGGCTTCGATCGCGACGCGCATGGACTGCGGCCGCTGCCGGTACGGGAGTGGAGCGGCTTCCTTTTCGTCTGCCTGGATCCGGACCCGCCGCCGTTCGCCGCCGGTTTCGACCAGCCGCTCGAGCGACTCGACGCGTGGCGGCTCGCCGACTGCGTGAGCGCGCATCGTTCGGTCCTCACGATCGCGTGCAACTGGAAGGTGTTCTGGGAGAACTACAACGAGTGCCTGCACTGTCCGGGCGTGCATCCCGGGCTCTCGCGCCTGGTGCCGATTTACGGGCGGGGGCTGCTCGAGGCGCGAGACGACCCTGACTCGCGACCGCAAACGGCCGGCGGCGAGCCGGGCACCGGCGACGGATTGCGGCACGGGGCGCGCAGCTGGACGACGACCGGCGAGCTGGTCGGTCCGGAGTTCCCCGGGCTCGGCGCCGCGGATCGGCAGGCCGGCCAGGTCTACGTGACCGCACTGCCGTCCCTGTTCGTCGTCGGCCACGCCGATTACGCGCGCGCGGTCCGGATGCGGCCGCTCGGCCCGGAGACGACCGAGCTGCGGGTGGATTACCTGTTTCCTCGGGAGGCGCTCGCGATGCCGGGATTCGATCCTAGCCCGGCGGTCGAATTCGCCGAGCGCGTGCTCGGCGAGGATGCGGCGATCTGCGAGACCAATCAGCGCGGGCTGCGCGCCGCACCGCAGGCGCGCGGCGTGCTGATGCCCGAGGAATACGCGGTCCGCGCGTTCCACGATTGGCTGCGGGCGGAAGGAGCGATCGATTGAACCTCGCGCTCGCGTTCGCGGCGCTCGCCGCCTGGATCGCCCTCCTGCTGTTCCATGGCCGATTCTGGGTGTCGGCGCCGCAACTGCCGCCCTCTCGTCCGAGCGAGTGCCCGCCGATCGACGTGATCGTGCCGGCCCGCGACGAGCGCGCGACGATCGGTGCGGCGATCGCTTCCTTACTGGCGCAGGACTATCGCGGACCCCTGCACGTGACGCTGGTCGACGATCAGTCGAGCGACGGCACCGCGGAGGCGGCGGGCAGGGCGGTGAACCTCACGGTGCTGCGGGGCGCGCCGAAACCGCCGGGCTGGTCGGGCAAGCTCTGGGCGCTCGCGCAAGGGGTCGCGGCGACCCAGGCGCCCGTCCTGCTGTTCACGGACGCCGACATCGTGCACGACCCGGCGCATCTGGCCTCCCTGGTCGCCCGGCTCGAGCAACCGCGGACCGTGATGGTGAGCGAACTCGTCCACCTGAACTGCGAGAGCCTCGCCGAACGCATGCTGGTCCCGGCATTCGTGTATTTCTTCCAGCTCCTGTATCCGTTCGCGCGAGTCAACGATCCGCGTTCGCGGGTCGCGGCCGCCTCCGGCGGCACGGTGCTGATCCGCCGCGAGGCGCTCGCGGCGGCCGGGGGCATCGAGGCGATTCGCGGTGCGCTGATCGATGACGTCGCCCTCGCGCATGCGATCAAGCCGCAGGGGCGGATCTATCTCGGGCACTCGGGACTCGCCCGCTCGGTCCGGCCGTATCCCGGATTCAGCGACATCGGTCGGATGATCGCCCGCACGGCGTTCACGCAGCTGCGGGAATCCTCGCTCTGGCTCGCGGCGACGCTACTCGCTCTTGGGCTCGTGTGGCTGGTGCCGCCCTGGGAGATCCTGTTCGGGACGGGATGGGGCTTCATCGCGGGACTTGCCGCGTTCTCGCTCGCGGCGATCAGCTATTTCCCGACCTTGCAACGTTACGACCGGTCCCCCTGGTGGGTGTTCGCACTGCCATTGATCGCGATCTTCTACGGCGGCGCGACGGTGCTGAGTGCGGTCGATACCTGGCGCGGCAAGGGGGTTCGGTGGAAGGAGCGGGCGTATACCGGCGAGCGTTGATCGGCGAAGTTCCGGGTCGACGCGCATTGGGATGAAGAAATTTCTTCATCAGGTAATGAAAAAAAAGAGACGGAGAACCTACTGAATTATATGACAAAATTTCCGGCATTGAGACGTGACCGATCGGCGGTCGCGCCAATCGAACGGAGATGTCGACCATGGATTTCACCGAAAAGCTCGCCCGTTGGGGCAACAATACCTTGTTGGTATCACTCGGCTTGTTGACCCTCGCGGTGATCAGCGCGATCCGCTGATCGACCCTCAGGCGGGGCGACGGCGAGGCTCCGCTGCATGCGCCGCCACCACTCGGCGGTGAGCAGCTCCCCGTGCCGCTGCAGGAACACGCCCTGCAGCGGCGCGGGGATCGACAGGAACGGGAGCCATTGCTCGGGAAACACGTCGTGGGGCCCGACGTAGAACCACGGCTCCGCACTGGCTTCCTCTTCCGCCGACGGCGCGGTCGGCAGATCGCGAAACACGCATTCGTCGAGCAGGCAGATCTCGTCGTAGTCGTAGAACACGACGTCGCCGTGCGCGGTCACGCCGAAGTTCTTCGGCATCAGGTCGCCGGGGAAGACGTTGCTCGCCGCCAGATCACGCAGCGCCTGTCCGTAGTCGATCACCGCGGCCTCGGCCGCGGCCGGGTCGGCCTCGCGCAGGAACAGGTTCAACGGCCGCAGGCGCCGTTCGACGTAACAGTGCTCGATCGTGAGGTCCTCGCCGTCGATGCGGCAGGTGCGGGCCGCGTCGTTCAGCAACTCCTCGGCGAGCGCCGGCATGAAGCGCTCGCGCGGCAGCCGCAGCCGCTTGAACTCCTGCGCATCGACGAGGCGTCCGGCGCGGTCGTGCTGGAACACGAACCGGTAGCGATCGACGACTTCCTCGCGCGTGGTGCGCTTCGGCGCGCCGAAGCGGTCGCGGATCACCTTGAACACCAGGTCGTGCGAGGGCAGGGTGAACACGATCATCACCAGTCCCTTCTCGCCGGGCGCGTGCACGAAGCTGTCGATCGAGCCGTCCAGGTGCTTGCGCAACGCGAAGTAGCGTTCCGTCTTGCCCTGCTTCGCCCGACCCAGCACCGTGTACAGCTCGTCGATCGGCTTGCGCGGCATCAGGGTGCGCAGCAGCGTGATCGCGGCGCCGACCGCCGGCAGGTCGACGTGGAAATAGGAACGCTCGAAGCCGAACAGCGAGCCCACCTCGATCCGCGAGACCATCGCGCCGACCAGGCGCACGCCGCTCTCGCCGTTCGAGAACTCGATCACCAGCGGTGTGACCGCGGTCTCGTCGACCACGCGCGCGACCAGGAACGCCGAGTGGCCGCGATGGAACAGCGGCTCCACGCACTCGATCGATTCCGGCGACGCGGAGGATCGGTAGGCGTCGAAGTAACGGCCAATGTCGGCGCTGACCCGGTGCACCGCGGTCTCGAGGTCATGAAGCTGCGCGGCGAACGGCAGGTCCGCGAACAGCTCGCGGACCGCGGCGGGCAGGGCGCCGCTGACCCGGTAGAGCCGCAACGGCACGCCGCCCGCGGTGCGTCCGCTGTTCGCGCAGAACTCGAGGTCGGGATCGACGCCGACCGTGCCGAACAGGTCACGGCTGACCGAGTTGAAGAACGTCCGATAGAAGTCCGGGTCGGGCCGGTCGTCGACGAGACGCGCGTAGATCCGCTTGATCTCGGGCCACGGTCGGCGGTCGACGCGCAGCGCCGCGAGATCGTCGGCGAGCGCGGCGAGGCAGCCCCCGACGCAGCGCTCGTAGAGTTCGATGCGCGCGACCGAATCGCGTTCGGCCGCGCGCCAGTCCCGCGCCGCGAAGTGCGAGGCGGCACGCCGGGTGATCCGGCCGAATTCCTCGTTGTACGCCCTGAAGTGCTCCGCGATCACCGCGGCGATCGCGGTCGCGGCCCGATCCGATCCGTCCGCCGGCGTGCGCGACTGGTCCACCGGGCAGCGTCCTCGGTGGTCGCGGTCCTTCAGCCGGAGGCCCGCTGGCGCACGCCGGCGTCGCCGCCGTGGCCGGTGAACTGCTCGGTCTCGGTGCTGCCGGCGAGCGCCACCGTGGAGCTCTGACCCGCGGTGACCGCGGTCTGCACCGCGTCGAAGTAACCGGTGCCGACGAACGCCTGGTGCTTCACCGCGCGATACCCGGCCGCCTCCGCCGCGAACTCGCGCTGTTGCAGCCGCGAGTAGCCGAGCA
>JAKBCG010000190.1 GCA_021808035.1 Pseudomonadota bacterium | reverse complement strand
ACCGCCCCGCCGGCGACCCAGCCGTTCTCCCGGAGGTAGTAGCCGATGCTGTCGAAGACGTCCGGCCAGTCGGACCACAGGTCGACGCGACCGTCGACCGTCGCATCGATCCCGAAACGCCGGTACGACGAGGGCATGAACTGCGGCGCGCCCATCGCGCCCGCATAGGAGCCCTTGACCTCGAGCGGGTCGAAGTCGTGGTCGCGCGCGAGCAGCAGGAATTGCTCGAGTTGCCGGCGGAAGAACGCCGCGCGCGGCGGATAGTCGAACGCGAGCGTCGCAAGCGCGTCGATCACCCGGTATCCGCCGGTCACACGCCCATAATAGGTCTCGACGCCGAGGATCGCGACGAGGTATTGCGGCGCGACCCCGGTGCGCGCGCTGGCCTGGCGCAGTTCGCGGCGATGCGCGACCCAGAAGTCCACGCCTTCCTGGATCCGGCGCTCGTTCACGAAGATCGGCCGGTAGCGATACCACGGCAGCGCCTTCTCGGCCGGTCTTTCCATCGCGGCGACGATCGAAGGCTCGAATTGCGCCGCACCGAGGATGCGGCGCAGTGTCCGTGGGTCGTAGGCGTCGTGCGCGACCATCCGGTCGATGAATCCCGCGACATCCGCGGCGTGCGTGTCGAGCGCCGAGGCGCCGCCCGCCGCCGCGAGGAACGATCCGGCGGCGATCAGCCAGAGGCAGAGGCGGTGCCCGTAGCGCAAAGTTCAGGATCCAACCAGCTTGCGATGCGAGTGCAGCGACATCAGGATGCCGAATCCGGCCAGGATTGTCACCATCGAGGTGCCGCCGTAGCTCACCAACGGCAGCGGCACGCCGACCACCGGGACGATCCCGCTGACCATGCCGGCGTTCACGAACACGTAGACGAAGAAGCTGAGCGCGATCGCGCCCCCGGTGAGCCGTGCGAACGTGTCCTGTCCCTGCATCGCGAGGTACAAGGACCGGCCGATCACGAACGCATACAGCCCCAGGAGCAGCAATTGCCCGAGCAGTCCGAATTCCTCGCCGATCACCGAGAAGATGAAGTCGGTCGAGCTCTCGGGCAGGAAATCGAGCTGGGACTGGCTGCCGTGCATGTAGCCCTTGCCGAACACGCCGCCCGAGCCGATCGCGATCTGCGACTGGATGATGTGATAGCCGGCGCCGAGCCGGTCGCTCTCGGGATTCAGGAACGTGAGGATCCGCTCGCGCTGGTAGGCGTGGACGAAGTGCCAGCCTCCCCATGCCCCGAGCGCGAGCAGCGGTATCGACAGCAGGATGATCGACACCGGCAGGCCCGCCAGCAGCATCACGATCAGCCCCGACGCCGCGATCAACAGGGCGGTGCCGAGGTCGGGCTGCGCGACCACGAGCGCCGTGGGGATCGCGATGAACACGGCCATCACCACGAGATCCTTGAACGCGGGTGGCAGCGGACGTTCGTGCATGTACCATGCGCAGATCATCGGGACGGCGAGCTTCATGATCTCCGAAGGCTGGAAGCGCATGAAGCCGAGGTCGAGCCAGCGCTGCGCGCCCTTGCCGATGTGGCCGGTCACGTCGACGACGATCAGCAGCAGCACGCCGAGCGCGTAGGCGAGCGGGGCGAACAGGCGCAGGTACTGCGGCGTCGAGAAGCGCGCGAGCACCACCAACGCGGTCACCGCGACCACGATGTTGCCGAGCTGCCGTTCCACCATCCGCACGTTCTGGCCGGACGCGCTGTACACCACGAGCACGCCGAGGCACAGGATGACCGCGAGCACGCCCGTCAGCGGACCGTCGAGTCGCAATGCGCGCAGCGCGCGCGCGCCGGCGCTCAGCGTACGTCGCGTCCGCGATGCCGAGAGTTCATCGAGGATCATTGCTTTGCGGTCGCCCCCTGTCGCGGTCGAGGCGCGCCGCTCGGCGTCGTCGGCGTGGTCGGCGGCGGCAGCAGGTACGCGTCGAACACCTTGCGCGCGATCGGCGCCGCGACCTGGCCACCTTCGCCGGTCGCGTTCTCGACCATCACCGCGACCGCCAGCTTCGGATCATCCGCCGGTGCGAACGAAATGAACAGCGCGTTGTCGCGCAGGTCCGCATTGATGGTCTTTTCGTTGTACTTTTCGTTCTTTCGAAGCGAGAAGACCTGGGCCGTGCCGGTCTTGGCGGCGATCTGATAGGGGGCGTTCATCCCGACGCGCGAGGCCGTGCCCCCGGGCTTGGCCGCATCCTCCATCCCCTCGTCGACGACCTGCCACTCGGCCGCCGTGATGCCGCGAACCGTCGGTCCGGGGATCGGCGGCAGCGGGATCATGTGCTTTGCTCCCGGCGGTCGGATGCCGATCACGAGGCGTGGAACGAACGAACGGCCGCGTGCGGCGATCGTCGCGACCGCGTGCGCGAGCTGCAACGGTGTCGCGAGCATGTAGCCCTGGCCGATGCCGACGATCAGCGTCTCGCCCGGGAACCAGACCTGATCGGCTGGATTCTTGAACGCACGGCGCTTCCACTGCGGCGAGGGCATCAGCCCGGGCAACTCCCCCGGGATGTCGATGCCGGTCCGCATGCCGAAGCCGAATTCGCTCAGAAAGCGATGCATGCGGTCGATGCCGAGGCGGTTCGCGACGTTGTAGAAGTACACGTCGCAGGACTGGGCGATCGCCCGACGCATCGAGATCTCGCCGTGTCCGCCGTGCTTCCAGCAATGATAGAGGTGCGAGCTGCCCGGCAGATGGAAATACCCCGGGCAGAAGATCTGCTCGTCCGGCGTGACCACCCCATAATGCAGCGCGGCGAGCGCGTAGTACGGCTTCGCGGTCGAACCCGGCGGATACGCGCCCTGCAGCGCTCTGTTGAGCAGCGGCTTGCTCGGATCGTCGAGCAGCGCGTGATACTCCTTGAACGTGAGGCCGCGCGCGAACTCGTTCGGATCGAACGACGGCGAACTCGCGAGCGCGATTACGTCGCCGTTGCGAGGATCGATCGCGACAACCGCGCCGCGCAAGCCCTGCAGCGCTGCCTGGGCGACACGCTGCACCCGCATGTCGAGACTCAGGACAAGATCGGATCCGGCGACCGGACGCTGCGTCTTCAGCTTCGGACGGTAAGGCCCCTCCCGGGTCACCGGGCGTCCGGCCGCGTTGACCAACACCTCACGATAGCCGGGCTTGCCGTGCAGCGTGCTCTCGTAGGTCCGTTCGATCCCGAGCTTCCCGATCAGGGTCGTGCCTGCGTAGAGCGACGGATCGATGTGCTCGAGATCGCGTGGACCGATCGCGCCGACGTAGCCGATCGCCTGCGCGGTGAGCGGTCCGAACGGGTAGTTGCGCGACAGGCGGGTGTGAACGTCGATCCCGTTGAACTCGAAGCGATGCAGCGCGAAGACCGCCATCTCCTGGTCGGTGAGCGCGAGCTTGATCGGCACGCTCTCGTACGGACGGTGCGAGAGGACCGTCTGTTCTATCCGCGGCAGGTCCTCCGGGTCGAGGAGACCGAGCTCGGCGAGCCGCGCGAGGCTCGCGCGCAGCTGCCGGAGGGAACCGACCTGATCGCGCTCCACCTCGAGCTGATAGGCGGGCATGTTGTCCGCGAGGATCACGCCGTGACGATCGAGGATCAGGCCGCGGGCCGGCGGGATCGGCTCGACCCGCACACGGTTGCCTTGCGACAGATCCGAGTAGTACGCGTATCGGACGACCTGCAGGTAGAACAGACGTGCGGCCACGGTCGACAGCAGGACCGCGACCAGGACGCCGGCGACGATGCTGCGGATCGTGAACACCCGCCGCTCGCCCCAGTGATCCTTGATGCGTACGCGCCGGATCACCTAGGCGATTCCGCTGCGCTCAGCGTTCATGCAGGCGGCGCAGCGTCGCGACGACCAGCGGCCAGACCGCCGCGCCGATGAACGGCCCGAGCCAGCGCGACCAGTCGGTGACCGGATACCCGGTCGCGCCGTCGACCCAGAACAGGATGAACTGGTAGATCGCGAGCAGCCCGAAGATCGTCAGCGCCTGCTTCGGGATCGAGAAGACCCGGATCCGCAGGCGCAGGTGCATCGCCCAGGCCGCGGTCAGGGTGAGCGCGAGCGCGTGCTCGCCGAGAACCACGCCGCGGACGACGTCGATCGCGAGACCCGCGGCGAACGCCAGTGTCAGTCCCCCGGCGCCCGGCGCCTCGATCGACCAGTAGTACACCACGAGCACCAGGAAGTCCGGACGCAGCCGGTCGATCACGCCGGGCAGCGGCACGATCGCGAGCGTGAGCGCGACCAGTGCCGACAGCAGCACCGCCATCCGCGGGGCCGGCCGGTCGCGGCTCATCGGGATTTCGCCGATCGGGGCGCCTTCGGCCGCGGTCCGCGCGCCGCGGGTGCCGCGGGTGCCGGCGGGCGCGCTTTCGAACGCACGATCAGCAGTTCGCGGGAACTGTCGAGTCGCGCCGCGGTGCGCGCCTCGACGTCGGCGAGCGAGCGCACCGTGTCGATCTTCACGCCGACGACGGTCCCGACCGGGTAACCTTCCGGATAGGTGCCGCCGAGCCCCGAGGTCACCAGCAGGTCCCCCTTGACGACGTCCGCGGTCGTCGGCAGGTACGGCAGCTTCAGCTGTCCGAGATCGCCGGTACCGACCGCGATGGTGCGCAGGCCGGTGCGGTTGACCATCACCGGGATCGCGCTGGTCGCGTCGCTCAGCATGAGCACGTCGGCGGTGTGCTCGCCGACGCTCTCGACCTGTCCGTAGACGCCGTGGGCGTCGAGCACCGCTTGACCGACCCGGACACCGTCCGCCGCGCCCTTGTCGACGAGCACCCGCTCGCGGAAGGCGTCGACATCGACATCCATGATATCGGCGACGAGCGGGTGCGCCGCGACGCCGGCGGTGCTCGTCCGCAAGCCGCGCAGCTCGGCGTTCTCGGCCTCCAGCGCGGCGTAGCGTTGCAGGCGGAAGCGCTCGTCGAACAGCTGCGCGCGCAGGCGCGCATTCTCGGCGCGCAACGTGTCGCGGGTCGTGACGCTCCGGCGCAACCAGGCCCAGCCGCGGAACGGACTCGCGACCCCGATTTCCAGCGGGTAGACGACGACCGAGAGCGCGCGGCGGATCTTGCTCAGCTGGTCGTAGCGCTTGTCGAGAACGATCAGGCCGAGCGCGAGCAGCGCGTACAGCACGCTGCGCAGCAGCAGTCCGGAGCTTCGCCCCGCGGTATCGTGACTACGAAACGCGACCACGGGCGCACTCCCCAGTCGCCGACATCACTCCAGTCCGAAGATCCCGGGCCCGTGCTGCTCGGTCAGCTCGAGGATGCGGCCGCCGCCGCGGGCGACGCAGGTCAGCGGATCGTCGGCGACCACGACCGGCAGGCCGGTTTCCTCCATCAGCAACTTGTCGACGTCGCGCAGGAGCGCGCCGCCGCCGGTGAGCACGATGCCGCGCTCCGCGACGTCC